>NZ_JACADT010000334.1:0-5603 GCF_013421635.1 Streptomyces sp. UH6
CCACCGTGGCCCACGCCACCAGGCAGGCCGCCGCCGCGCTGCGGCTGGACCGGGGGCGGTCCGCGGACCCGGCCCGCAGTTCCAGGAGGGCCGGCACGTACCAGACGTATCCGGCGAGCGCGACGGCCGCCACGCCCAGGGCGAGCACCGAGAGGTCCACCTCACTTCACCGCCTCGAGCTCGCGGTCGCCGACGCCCGGGTGGTGCAGGTCGAAGGCGGGCGACTCGGAGCGGATCCGCGGCAGCCGCGTGAAGTTGTGCCGCGGCGGCGGGCAGGAGGTGGCCCACTCCAGGGAGCGGCCCCAGCCCCACGGGTCGTCCACGCCGACCGGCTTGCCGTACCGGGCGGTCTTCCACACGTTGTAGAGGAACGGCAGCACCGACAGGCCGAGCAGGAAGGAGCCGATGGTGGACAGGGTGTTGAGGAAGGTGAACCCGTCGGCGGCCAGGTAGTCGGCGTACCGCCGCGGCATTCCCTCCGCGCCCAGCCAGTGCTGGACCAGGAAGGTCAGGTTGAACCCCGCGGTCAGCGTCCAGAAGGTGACCTTGCCGAGCCGCTCGTCCAGCATCTTGCCGGTGAACTTGGGCCACCAGAAGTGGAAGCCGGCGAACATCGCGTACACCACCGTGCCGAAGAGCGTGTAGTGGAAGTGCGCGACGACGAAGTACGAGTCGGAGACGTGGAAGTCCAGCACCGGCGAGGCCAGGATGACGCCGGTGAGGCCGCCGAAGAGGAAGGTCACCAGGAAGCCGACCGCCCACAGCATCGGGGTCTCGAAGGAGAGCGAGCCCCTCCACATGGTGCCGATCCAGTTGAAGAACTTCACCCCGGTCGGCACGGCGATCAGCATCGTCATGAAGGCGAAGAAGGGCAGCAGCACCCCGCCCGTCACGTACATGTGGTGGGCCCACACGGTGACCGACAGGCCCGCGATGGCGACGGTGGCCCCCACCAGGCCCATGTAGCCGAACATCGGCTTGCGGGAGAAGACCGGGATGACCTCCGAGACGATCCCGAAGAACGGCAGCGCCAGGACGTACACCTCGGGATGGCCGAAGAACCAGAACAGGTGCTGCCACAGCAGGGCCCCGCCGTTGGCGGCGTCGAAGATGTGCGAGCCGAACTGCCGGTCCATCTCGAGGGCGAACAGGGCGGCGGCCAGGACCGGGAAGACCAGCAGGATCAGCACGCCGGTCAGCAGCACGTTCCAGGTGAAGATCGGCATCCGGAACATGGTCATGCCGGGCGCGCGCATGCAGATGATCGTGGTGATGAAGTTGACCGCGCCGAGGATCGAGCCGAAGCCGGAGAGGGCCACGCCCATGATCCACAGGTCGGAGCCGAGGCCGGGCGAGTAGAGCTCCGAGGAGAGCGGCGCGTAGAGGAACCAGCCGAAGCTGGCCGCGCCCTGGGGGGTGAGGAAGCCGAACGCCGCGATCAGCGAGCCGAACAGGAACAGCCAGTAGGACAGCATGTTCAGCCGGGGGAACGCCACGTCCGGCGCGCCTATCTGGAGCGGCATGATCCAGTTGGCGAACCCGGTGAACAGCGGCATGGCGAACATCAGCAGCATGATCGAGCCATGCATGGTGAACGCCTGGTTGAACTGCTCGTTGGAGAGGATCTGGGTGCCGGGCCGGGCCAGTTCGGCACGCATCACCAGCGCCAGGATGCCGCCGACGCCGAAGAAGGCGAAGGCGCTGACCAGGTACATCGTGCCGATCTTCTTGTGGTCGGTGGTGGTCAGCCACTCGACCCAGTTGATCCGCCGGGCGGGGGCGGGGGCGGGAGGCGGTGGCGGACCGGTGACGGCCTTCTGCTCGTCTCGCTGTACTGGCTGTGCGGTGTCCACCGGGTCGTCCTCCCGAAGCGCTGATACGTGCAGCAGACCGGGAAGCCGGTCCTACGGGGGACAGGACCGTGCCGGCCTTCCCGGCCCGCCACCGCTCATGCTCGTCCTCGGGGACACCGCCGCCCCAGGGCCCTTGGGACCGTCGCGTCACAGCGAAAGTCCCTGGACGGCCGGGTCGCAGGTCCCGGCCGCCCAGGGACCTGGGTCCCTGCGCGGGGTGCCGGAGCGCGGGCACGGGAGGTGCCGGAGCGAGGGCGGGAGCGGTGCCGGAGCGCGGGCACGGGAGGTGCCGGAGCGAGGGCGGGAGCGGTGCCGGAGCGCGGGCACGGGAGGTGCCGGAGCGAGGGCGCCGGAGGTGTCAGAGCGCGGGCGGGGGCGGCTCCTCGGTCGTCTTCGGGGACTCGGCGTCGTCGGAGACCGGCACCCTGACCCACACCGCCTGGGACGGCACGCCCCGCCCGTCGACCGCGGTGAGCATGTACCAGCCGGGCGGCACCAGGGACGGATCGTCCGGCAGCGTCACCTTCACCTTGCCCCCCTGCGCGGTGAACTTCAGGGCGATGGAGCGCTGCTCGACGTTGGTGACGTGGGTGAAGGAGCCCGGCCGGATCAGCCGCATCTTCTCGATCCGCGCCGCTTCCGGGCTGGCGTAGGTGGTGGACGCGCCCAGCTCGACCCGCCGCCGGTCCTTGCCCTCCTCGTCGAGCCGGGGCCGCTGTCCGCCCTGGTGCAGGTAGGGCGGGGTGTAGAGCTCCAGACGCTGGTCGAAGACGCCCGGCTTGGAGTCGGCCTCGTCGGAGAAGAGCGAGTCCGAGCCGAAGGTCATCACCCGGCCGTCCGGCAGCAGCAGGCCGCCGGAGTGGTAGTTGCGGCCGACCAGCGGCTCCGCGGCCGCGGTGAACCGGTTCGCCGCCGGGTCGTAGACCGCCGCCTTCAGCACGTTGCTGTCGCCCTTGCCCCGGTAGTCGCCGGAGCCGTTGGTGACCAGCACCGTGTCGTCCGGGAGGATCACCGCGGACGGGTAGCGGGCCTTGGCGTACAGGTCGGGTCCGGCCACGAACCGGGGGTCGTCGGCCTTGAGGTCCACCAGTCCGGTGCGCTCGGTGGACCTCGGGCTCTCGCCCACTCCCCCGCCGCCGATCACCATGTACCGCTGCTTCTGGGCGGGCGGCAGCAGCACCGACATCGAGGTCTCCAGCAGCTGCGGGTCCGTGAGGCCCGGCACCTCCTTGAAGGCGCCGCTGTCCAGGTCCCACAGGCCGGGGACACGGCCCTTGTCGGCCGGCCCGTACCCGGCGTTCGACCCGGTGTAGAAGATCTTGCCGCCCTGGGCCAGGAAGAGCGCCGGGTAGGTCGGGAAGAACCGGGACTTGCGGACGAACTCCCAGTCCTTCTTCTTCGGGTTGTAGACCTCGTTCTTGCCCGGGACCACCTGCCCGATCTCGTCCAGGCCGGAGACCGAGAGGACCTTGCCGTCCTCCAGCGTGGTGAGCGTGGGGTACCAGCGGGCCTCGTGCATCGGGTCGACCCTGATGTACTCCTCGGCGACCGGGTCGAACTCGTAGGCGTCCTTGATCCCCTGGAAGTCCTTCTTGTCGAAGGAGAGCTTCTGGGCGATCCCGTAGACGTTGCGCTTCTCGGCGCCCTTGAGCCCCTTGATCCGGTACTGGTCCTGGGCCCCGGTCTGGTACCGGGCGCCCTCCTGGGTCGCCTCCACGTACACCCGCGCCGAGGAGGCGGTGACGGTGGCCTTGCCGGTGTCGGGGTCGATCTCCTTCTTCGCGCGCGGCACCAGGACGCCGGCCTGCGAGGTGAAGGTCTTGCCGCTCTCCTTGCCGGTGAACAGGGTGCCCTCGGGGAGCGTCTTCGGCTTGTCGGGGTTCTCGTTGTAGACGATCATCAGGCCGCCGGCCCGCTTGACGTCGCCCTTCAGCGTCTCGTACCGCTGGGTGCCCCCCGCGACCAGCAGGTTTCCGCCGGGGAGCTGGGCGTGGCCCGCGCAGAACAGGTCGCTGGGCGTCTCCACGTTCTTGAAGGTGTTCCGCACCGGGTCCCACACGACGGTGCGGAAGGTCTTGGAGTCGAACATCTTGGCGTTGTTGCCGGACCCCGCGATCAACAGCACCTTGCCGGTGTGCAGCAGCGCGGCGTGGATGGTGTTGATGCGGAACCGCGGTGGGACCTCGACCATCCGCCAGTGACCGTGGTCCGCCTTGTAGGACGGCTGCTCGATCAGATAGGCGTGGTAGGTCCGGGAGGTGAAGTCGTAGACGGCGGGGGCGTTGAGGCCGGCCAGGACCAGCACTCCCGCAGCGCCGAGGACGCTCCGGCGGATCCGCGGACGACGGTTGGTTTCTGCCATGTGAGTGACTTCCGGAAAGGGTGCGCTGACGTTCGCTGGATCCCCGCCCCGAGCACACCATCTGATGGCTCATCAGATGTTGAGCTGCTGGGAAGATCGTAGGAACATCGGTCTCTCATCTCCGGCAACGAAACGCCACGGAGCGTCACGGCGCCCGATTCGGCGGTGCGCGGACCGGCCCGGTGACACCCGGCCGCGCCCCGGCCACGGCGCCCGCCGACGCGCCTCCCCACTGGGCGGACACGCCACGGCGCCCGTCCACAGGGTGTGGACGGGCGCCGTGGGCGGGTACCGCGATGCGTTACTTCACGTGACTGATCGCGAAGATCATCACGGCCGCGACGATGTGGATCCCGAACAGGAAGTACGCCAGGTTCCACCACATGATGCGTTCGTTCCTGGTCTCCCGCGCGATGCGCCGCTTCTCCGCGGCGCGCTGCCGCTCGGTGAGGCGGTCGGCCGGGGGCCGAGGGCCCTCGGAGGAGGGGGAGGGGGAGGAGGGGGAGGTCACAGTTCCCGGTGCACCTTGGTGTTGGAGGCCTGGGCGCGCGGGCGCAGGACCAGGAGGTCGACGTTGACGTGGCTGGGGCGGGTGACCGCCCAGGCGATGGTGTCGGCGACATCGTCGGCGGTGAGCGGCTCGGCGACGCCCTGGTAGACCTTGGCCGCCTTCTCGGTGTCCCCGTGGAAGCGGGTGAGGGCGAACTCCTCGGTCCTGACCATGCCGGGGGCGACCTCGATCACCCGCACCGGGGTGCCGACGATCTCCAGCCGGAGGGTCTCCGCGAGCACGTGCTCGGCGTGCTTGGCGGCCACGTAGCCGGCGCCGCCCTCGTAGGTGGCGTGACCGGCGGTGGAGGAGACCACCACGACGGTGCCGTCGCCGCTCGCGGTCAGCGCGGGCAGCAGCGCCTGGGTGACGTTGAGCGTGCCGATCACATTGGTCTCGTACATGGTGCGCCACTCCTGCGGGTCACCGGTGGCCACCGGGTCGGAGCCGAGGGCGCCGCCGGCGTTGTTGACCAGGACGCCGATGGTCTTGAAGGCGGTGGCGAACTCGTCGACGGCGGCGCGGTCGGTGATGTCCAGGGCGTAGGCGGCGGCGGAGTGACCGGCGGCGTTGATCTCCTCCGCGAGGGCCTCGATGCGGTCCTTGCGGCGGGCGGTCAGCACCACGCGGTAGCCGGCCGCCGCGAGCTGCCGCGCGGTGGCGGCGCCGATACCGCTGCTCGCGCCGGTGACGACGGCGATGCGGGAGGCGGGGGCGGCGGTGGCGGTGTAGGCGGCGGTCATGGTGCGCGATGCTCCCGTTCGAGGTGGGTGTGCGGAACGCCGCCAGAATAGGCGCGACCCGTCCCCCACGGGCAGCCCCGTCCCACCGGACCCTG
>NZ_JACADT010000335.1:0-5581 GCF_013421635.1 Streptomyces sp. UH6
GAGTTGCCCTTGGCGGCCGCCGCAGGGGCGCCGGCGGTGGGGGCGCCGGCGGCGGGTGCGCCGGCAGCAGTCGCGACTCCGGCGCCGAGGACGACCGAGGCTCCGAGGCCGGCGGTGACGACCGCGGCACGGGTACGGAGGGTGGTCGTGCCGGTGGTGCGGAGCGTGACGTGCTTGAACATGAAGAACCCTTTGTTCGGGGACGGGATCGCCGAGAGGGAAGGACCGGAAGAACCCGGTCTCGCCGTCGGCCATACCTTGGTAACCCGAACGGGGCACTCCTGACAATCATGTGATCTACGACCATGCGTAGTATCCAGCCTGAAACACCACAGACTGCACAATATGCTCTTTTCGCACTAACCAGACACCGCACAGGTCAGAGACTCTGTCTGCCCCCTCGACCGGGCCCACGCGCTCGCCACCGTCTACTACGCGCCGTCGTAAGTGATCCGGGTCGCGTGCCCCACCTCACCGGGCACCCCTGATCCGCGGGCCTGAAGTGTGGCCCCGTGCACAGCGGTGGGGAACGCCGAAGGGCCGGCGCGGAAGCTCCGCACCGGCCCTTCGGGTCACTCGGGTGACGCGTCGGCGTTACGCGTCCTTGCTCAGGTTGGGGCCACCGCCCGCGGCCTGCTCGACCGGCGGGGCGTCCGGCAGCGCGGCCTTCTCCTCACCGCGGAAGGTGAAGGTCTGGTCCTCGCCCTCCCCTTCGGTGTCGACGACCACGATGTGACCGGGGCGCAGCTCGCCGAAGAGGATCTTCTCCGAGAGCGTGTCCTCGACCTCGCGCTGGATGGTCCGGCGCAGCGGCCGGGCGCCCAGGACGGGGTCGTAGCCCTTCTTGGACAGCAGCTCCTTGGCGGACTGGGAGAGCTCGAGGCCCATGTCCCGGTCCTTCAGGCGCTCGTCCACCTTGCTGATCATCAGGTCGACGATCCGGAGGATGTCCGCCTGCGTGAGCTGCGGGAAGACCACCACGTCGTCGACGCGGTTGAGGAACTCGGGGCGGAAGTGCTGCTTGAGCTCGTCCGAGACCTTGTTCTTCATGCGCTCGTAGTTGGTCTTCGTGTCGCCCTGGGCGGCGAAGCCCAGGTTGAAGCCCTTGGAGATGTCCCGGGTGCCGAGGTTGGTCGTCATGATGATGACCGTGTTCTTGAAGTCCACGACCCGGCCCTGGGAGTCGGTCAGGCGACCGTCCTCCAGGATCTGCAGCAGCGAGTTGAAGATGTCCGGGTGCGCCTTCTCGACCTCGTCGAAGAGGACCACGGAGAACGGCTTGCGGCGGACCTTCTCGGTCAGCTGGCCGCCCTCCTCGTAGCCCACGTATCCGGGCGGGGAACCGAAGAGACGCGAGACCGTGTGCTTCTCGCTGAACTCCGACATGTCGAGGGAGATCAGCGCGTCCTCGTCGCCGAAGAGGAACTCGGCGAGCGCCTTGGAGAGCTCGGTCTTACCGACACCGGACGGGCCGGCGAAGATGAACGAGCCACCCGGACGCTTGGGGTCCTTCAGGCCGGCACGGGTACGGCGGATCGCCTTGGAGAGCGCCTTGACCGCGTCGTTCTGGCCGATGACCCGCTTGTGGAGCTCGTCCTCCATGCGGAGCAGGCGGCTGGACTCCTCCTCGGTCAGCTTGAAGACCGGGATGCCGGTGGCGGTGGCGAGAACCTCGGCGATCAGGTCGCCGTCGACCTCGGCCACGACGTCCATGTCGCCGGCCTTCCACTCCTTCTCCCGCTTGGCCTTCGCGGCGAGGAGCTGCTTCTCCTTGTCGCGCAGGGACGCGGCCTTCTCGAAGTCCTGCGAGTCGATCGCGGACTCCTTGTCGCGGCGGACGCCGGCGATCTTCTCGTCGAACTCGCGGAGGTCCGGCGGCGCGGTCATCCGGCGGATGCGCATCCGGGAACCGGCCTCGTCGATCAGGTCGATCGCCTTGTCCGGCAGGAAGCGGTCCGAGATGTACCGGTCGGCCAGGGTGGCGGCCTGGACCAGCGCCTCGTCGGTGATCGAGACGCGGTGGTGCGCCTCGTACCGGTCGCGCAGACCCTTGAGGATCTCGATGGTGTGCGGCAGCGACGGCTCCGCGACCTGGATGGGCTGGAAGCGGCGCTCGAGGGCCGCGTCCTTCTCCAGGTGCTTGCGGTACTCGTCGAGCGTGGTGGCGCCGATGGTCTGGAGCTCACCGCGGGCCAGCATCGGCTTGAGGATGCTGGCGGCGTCGATCGCGCCCTCGGCGGCGCCCGCACCCACGAGCGTGTGCAGCTCGTCGATGAACAGGATGATGTCGCCGCGGGTGCGGATCTCCTTGAGCACCTTCTTCAGGCGCTCCTCGAAGTCACCGCGGTAGCGGGAGCCGGCGACCAGGGCACCGAGGTCCAGGGTGTAGAGGTGCTTGTCCTTGAGGGTCTCGGGCACCTCGCCCTTGACGATGGCCTGGGCGAGGCCCTCGACGACGGCGGTCTTGCCGACGCCGGGCTCACCGATCAGCACCGGGTTGTTCTTGGTACGGCGGGACAGCACCTGCATGACCCGCTCGATCTCCTTCTCGCGCCCGATGACCGGGTCGAGCTTGGACTCACGAGCGGCCTGGGTGAGGTTCCGGCCGAACTGGTCGAGGACCAGGGAGGTCGAGGGGGTGCCCTCGGCGGGACCACCGGCGGTGGCGGCCTCCTTGCTCCCCGAGTAGCCCGACAGCAGCTGGATGACCTGCTGGCGGACACGGTTGAGGTCTGCGCCCAGCTTGACCAGGACCTGGGCGGCGACGCCCTCGCCCTCGCGGATCAGGCCGAGCAGGATGTGTTCCGTGCCGATGTAGTTGTGGCCCAGCTGAAGGGCCTCGCGGAGCGACAGCTCCAGGACCTTCTTGGCACGGGGGGTGAAGGGGATGTGGCCGGACGGGGCCTGCTGGCCCTGGCCGATGATCTCCTCCACCTGCTGGCGGACCGCCTCGAGCGAAATCCCGAGGCTCTCCAGGGCCTTAGCGGCGACACCCTCACCCTCGTGGATCAGGCCCAGGAGGATGTGCTCGGTGCCGATGTAGTTGTGGTTGAGCATCCGGGCTTCTTCCTGAGCCAGGACGACAACCCGCCGCGCGCGGTCGGTGAACCTCTCGAACATCGTTAATCGCTCCTCAGAGCGGTCAGGCAGTAAGGGGGCTGTCCCCTTCCTGTCCTTCCGCAGCTTAGTCCCGCAAGCGGGGACCGCTCATTCCAACTGCCGACACCGTCCTTGGCCTCCTGACCCGGAACGCCGACATCTGCTCCAACCCGATGGTGCGAGACGATGTTCCCGCAGGCCAGGCACTTACGTCCTCCACCAGTACGCCGATGGCGAACGGAAGGCCGCCTGTCCTGCGTGTCGACCCCTCCCACTAGGGATGTCTTACCCGCAACGACCGACAGTCCATGCGGCGTGCCCCGGTCTCCTCCGCTACGGGCGAACAACCTTGCGCCGCTCCGCCGACCTGCGCGCCCCCGTTCCGGTTACGCAGCGCGTTCGAAACGCGATCGCTGTGAACAATCTGTGAGGAAGGGTTCCGGACGCCGTCAAGGGACCGGGTACCGCCGGGAAGGGCCGGGAACCGCCCGGAACGGTCCGGGAATCAACGGGCCGGGTTCCGGAACCGCCAGGAGCCGCCCGGGAACGGCAGAGAGCCGCACCATGGCGGCTCTCCGGCATCGGACCGGGCCGTCGGCTGTCGGGGCCGTCAGCCGTTGGCCTTCTCGTACGCCTCGCGGATCTTCGCCGGCACCCGGCCGCGGTCGTTGACCTCGAGACCCTGTTCCTTCGCCCAGGCGCGGATCTGCGCCGTCTCCTGGCTGCTGCCCGCCGCCGCACGCGTCTTGGCACGGCCGCCGGAGGCGCGACCGCCGGTACGGCGTCCGCTCTTCACGTAGGGCTCGAGCAGGCCGCGCAGCTTGTCCGCGTTGGCTGTCGTGAGGTCGATCTCGTACGTCTTGCCGTCCAGCGCGAACGTCACCGTCTCGTCCGCCTCGCCGCCGTCGAGGTCGTCGACAAGAAGGACCTGAACCTTCTGTGCCACCGCTATTCCTTTCATCGATAACCCTGGGGCGGCTCCGGGCGGAGCCGTTTCGCCGTCCCTTGTTATATGCAGTACTGCAGTACGCCGGAAAGCAAACCGCTTTTGCCTGAAAAACACAAACCCCCGGGACAGGCCCGGCTCACGAACGCAGCCGAAAACCTGCCCGTTCCGGACATAGGGAACCCGTGAAGAGGGAAGGACCCGGAATACCTCACACGGCGAAGGAGCGGAGAAGGGCTTCGCCGTCGTCGTGGAAGATCACAGATGCAGAAGCATCCGACTGTTGCCCAGGGTGTTCGGTTTCACTCGTTCGAGTCCCAGGAACTCCGCCACACCCTCGTCATACGAGCGCAGGAGCTCCGCGTAGACATCGGTGTCGACAGGGGTCTCGCCGATCTCCACGAAGCCGTGCTTCCCGAAGAACTCGACTTCGAAGGTGAGACAGAAAACGCGGCGCACACCGAGCCATCGCGCGGTCTGCAGGAGCTTCTCCAGCAAGTGGTGCCCGACGCCCGCGCCCTTGAGCACCGGGTTCACGGCGAGAGTGCGCACTTCGGCGAGGTCTTCCCACATCACGTGCAGCGCGCCGCAGCCGACCACCTCGGCGTTGTCGTCGCGTTCCGCCACCCAGAACTCCTGGATGTCCTCGTAAAGCGTGACGGTCGCTTTGTCGAGGAGCCTGCCGTCACGGGTGTACGCGTCGAGGAGTCGACGGAGAGCGGGGACATCACCGGTCCTGGCCCTGCGTACGGTGAAAGCTTTGGTGCTGACTTCGGAACGCTCCACTGACATGTCCGGACGTTATCGCCCGGAACCGTCGTCCGCCGACTCGGGGGCGTTCTCACCGCCCGGGGCGTTCTCGTCACCCGCCGTGTTCCCGGCCGCCGGCGCCTTCGCGGCTTCCGCCGTCTTCCCTGGTTCCGCCGTCTTCTCGGCTTCCGGGGCCTTCTCGGCTTCCGGGGCGTTCTCGGCTTCCGCAGCGTTTGCGGCGTGCGGGGCGTTCGCGGAGTCCGAGGCGTTCTCAGCATTCGGGACGGCACCGGGGCCGTGGGCGATGCGGAGTGCGTCGCGGACCATACCGCGCTGCTCCTCGTTCATCATCCCGAAGAACGCCACCAGAGCGGCGGTGGGATTGTCGCTCCGGGACCAGGCGTCGTTCATCAGCGCGGCCACGTAGGCGGCGCGGCTGGAGACCGCCTCATATCGATAGGCCCGGCCTTCGGCGTGCCGGCGAACCCAGCCCTTGCGCTGGAGATTGTCGAGAACGGTCATCACCGTGGTGTAGGCGATGGAGCGTTCCCTCTGGAGATCTTCCAGGACTTCCCGGACGGTCACGGGCCGGTTCCACTGCCAGATCCGGCTCATGACGGCGTCTTCGAGCTCTCCCAGGGGTTTCGGCATGGGAGGGACGATAGCCCCGGAACGCCCCCGTTCCGGGCGGGCGCGGCACGTGCGCCGCCCGGGCGCGGCGCACGTGCGGACGCCGCGTCCGCGGCGGCGGACCGGAACGAGGGGCGGCTGTGTCAGGCCTCGTCG
>NZ_JACADT010000336.1:0-5578 GCF_013421635.1 Streptomyces sp. UH6
GGTCCCGTCGCGGTCGGCGCCCTCCCAGGAGGTCTGCGGCGGGCCGAGCAGCGCGTCGACCGCGGCGCGTTCCTCGTCGGTGGGTTCGCTGTCGCCGAAGTGCAGGTCCACTCAGGTCACCTCACGTGGTCAGCGGCGGGAAGTTTCTCGATGCGGATCGCCGACGCCTTGAACTCGGCGGTGCCGGCGATCGGGCAGTTGGCCTCGATGGTCAGCGCGTTGGTGTCCACCTCGTCGGGGAAGTGGAAGGTCATGAACGCGAGGCCCGGCCGGAGGGCGGTGTCGATCCACACCGGGGCGAGGACCGTGCCCCGCCGGGAGACGACGCGCACCTCCTCGCCGACGGTGACGCCGTGGCGCTCGGCGTCCTCCGGGCTGAGTTCGACGTACTCGCCGCGTCGCAGGGGCGAGGCGAAACCGCCGCTCTGCACGCCGGTGTTGTAGGAGTCCAGCCTCCGGCCGGTGGTCAGCCGCACGGGGTAGTGCTCGTCGGTGAGGTCGACCGGCGGGTCGTGCTGGACCAGTCCGAACGGGGCCGGCGTGCCGCGGCGTACGGGGTCGGCCTCCCACAACCTGCCGTGCAGGTAGGGGGGTTCGAGGCGGTCGGTGGAGGGGCAGGGCCACTGGATGCCCTGGTGCTCCTCCAGCCGGCCGTAGGTCATGCCGTGGTGGTCCGGCGAGACCGAGCGGAGTTCGTTCCAGACCGACTCCGCGTCGGCGTACTTCCAGTCGTGGCCGAGCCGGGAGGCCAGGTCGCAGAGGATGTCGATGTCCTCCCGGGCCTCGCCCGGCGGCGAGACGGCCGCGCGTACCCGCTGGACGCGGCGCTCGCTGTTGGTGAAGGTGCCGTCGGTCTCCGCCCAGCCGGCCGTCGACGGCAGCACCACGTCGGCGAGTTCGGCGGTCCGGGTCATGAAGATGTCCTGGACCACCAGGAAGTCCAGCTCCTTCAGGCGGCGGACCGCCTGCTCGCTGTCCGCCTCGGACTGCGCCGGGTTCTCGCCGATGCAGTACACGGCCCGCAGCGTGCCCTCCTCCATGGCCTCGAACATCTCGGTGAGGTTGAGGCCGTAGCGGGGCTGGATGGCGGTGTTCCATGCGGCCTCGAACTTGCGCCGGGTGTCCGGGTCCAGGATGTCCTGGAAGCCGGGGAGGCGGTTGGGGATCGCGCCCATGTCGCCGCCGCCCTGGACGTTGTTCTGGCCGCGCAGCGGCTGGAGGCCGGAGCCGTAACGGCCGACGTGGCCGGTGAGCAGCGAGAGGTTGATCAGCGCGCGGACGTTGTCGGTGCCGTTGTGGTGTTCGGTGATGCCCAGCGTCCAGCACAGCTGGGCGCGTTCGGCGCGGGCGTAGGCGTGGGCGAGTTCACGGACGGCGGCGGCCGGCACGCCGGTCACCTTCTCCGCCAGCGACGGCGTCCACGGTTCGACCAGCTTGCGGTACTCCTCGAAGCCGGTGGTGGCGCGGCGGACGAACGGCTCGTTGACGAGACCGGCGGCGATGATCTCGCGGCCGACGGCGTGCGCGAGCGGGATGTCGGTGCCGACGTTCAGGCCCAGCCAGCTCTCCGCCCACTCGGCGGTGGAGGTGCGGCGCGGGTCGACGGCGTACATCCGGGCGCCGTTGCGGATGCCCCTCAGCACGTGCTGGAAGAAGATCGGGTGCGCGAAGCGGGCGTTGGAGCCCCACATCACGATCACGTCGGTGTGCTCGGCCTCCTGGTAGGAGGAGGTGCCGCCTCCGGAGCCGAAGGCGGCGGACAGCCCGGCCACGCTGGGCGCGTGACAGGTGCGGTTGCAGGAGTCGACGTTGTTGGTGCCCATGACGACGCGGGCGAACTTCTGCGCCACGTAGTTCATCTCGTTGGTGGCGCGGGCACAGGAGAACATGCCGAACGCGCCGCGGTGTGCCCGCAGGGCCCGGGCGACGCGGTCCAGCGCCTCGGCCCAGGTGGCCCGGCGGAACGGCTCGTCCCGGGAGTCGCGGACCAGGGGGTGGGTGAGCCGGGTGTAGGTCTTGGGGGCCCGCTCGCGCCTTCGGACGCGGGAGGCGGGGTGATCGCTCATGCGGCGCTCCTCAGCGCGAGCAGGTCCGACAGGGCGTGGACCGTGCGGAGGGTGGGTGCCTCGACGCCGGTGAGGTCCGCGAGTTCGGTCAACGCGGTGAGCAGCACGTCGAGTTCGAGCGGTTTGCCGCGCTCCAGGTCCTGGAGCGTGGAGGTGCGGTGGTCGCCGACCCGCTCGGCGCCCGCGAGGCGGCGTTCGACGGTGACGTCCACGGTGCAGCCGAGGGCCTCGGCGATCGACAGCGTCTCGGTCATCATGGTCTCGACGACCCGGCGGGTGCCGCCGTGCACGCACATCTGGCGCATGGTGGCCCGGGTCAGGGCGCTGATCGGGTTGAACGTGGCGTTGCCCAGCAGCTTGACCCAGATGTCGTCGCGCAGGTCGGGCTCGACGGGGCACTTGAGGCCGCCGGCGACCATGGCGTCGCCGAACGCGGTGCAGCGCGCGGAGACGCTGCGGTCGGGCTCGCCGACGGAGAACCGCGTCCCCTCCAGGTGCCGCACCACCCCGGGGGCCTCGAGTTCGGTGGCGGCGTACACCACGCAGCCGATGACCCGTTCGGGGGCGATCACCGCACTGACCGCTCCGCCGGGGTCCACGCTCTCCAGGCGACGCCCGTCGTGCGGGCCTCCGTGGCGGTGGAAGTACCACCAGGGGATGCCGTTCTGGGCGGCGACCACCGCGGTGCCGGGCCTCAGCAGCGGCTCGAGGAGCGGCCCGCACGCCGCGTACGAGTTCGCCTTGAGACCGAGGAACACGTAGTCCACCGGTCCGACCTCGGCGGGGTCGTCGGTGGCCGGGGTACGGGCGGCGAAGTCGCCGCGTGGGCTGAGGACGCGCACGCCGTCCCGCCTGAGGGCCGCCAGGTGGGGCCCGCGGGCGATCAGGCGCACGTCCACGCCCGCGCGGTGCAGAGCGGCGCCCGCATAGGCGCCGATCGCGCCGGCGCCGAGGACTGCGACTTTCACGTGAGAGCTCCGTCCGGTCGAGGGCGTACCGAGGAACTGGGGAACCAGGGAACCGGTGAACCGGGTCGCGACGGTGGGGCGTCGAGGAAGAACGTCGACTGAATATTGTCTACAGTATGGGAGTTGAGGCAGCAAGGGCCGCGGCACGCATGGCGTCCGCGGACGCGGGAAGTGGAGTCGTGGACGTCAGGAGTCTTCCCAAGTGGACGGGATGGTTCCTAGGGTTCCGGATCATGAGTCCACCGGTAGCACCGCCGGGATGGAGCCGCTGGCTCGTTCCCCCGGCCGCCCTCTCCGTCCACCTGTCCATAGGCCAGGCCTACGCCTGGAGCGTCTTCAAGGCTCCGCTGGAGTCCTCGCTCGACATCAGCGGCACGCTGAGCGCGCTCCCCTTCCAACTGGGCATCGTGATGCTCGGCCTCTCCGCGGCCTTCGGCGGCACCCTCGTCGAACGCAACGGTCCGCGCTGGGCGATGACGGTCGCCCTGGTCTGCTTCTCCTCCGGGTTCCTGCTCTCCGCCCTGGGGGCGTGGACCGGGCAGTACTGGCTGATCGTCTTCGGCTACGGCTTCGTCGGCGGCATCGGCCTGGGCATCGGTTACATCTCGCCGGTCTCCACGCTGATCAAGTGGTTCCCGGACCGGCCGGGCATGGCCACCGGCATCGCCATCATGGGCTTCGGCGGCGGCGCGCTCATCGCCTCCCCCTGGTCCACCCGGATGCTGGAGTCGTTCGGCTCCGACTCCTCCGGGATCGCCACCGCCTTCCTGGTGCACGGCCTGGTCTACGCGGTCTTCATGTCGCTCGGCGTCCTGCTGATCCGCGTGCCGCGGCCCGCCCCGGCGGACACGGCGGGCCCGGACGCCACGGCCGGCGTCGGCGGCGTGCAGGTCTCCGCCCGCGACGCCGTGCGCACGCCGCAGTTCTGGCTCCTGTGGCTGGTGCTGGTCATGAACGTCACCGCGGGTATCGGCATCCTGGAGAAGGCCGCGCCGATGATCAGCGACTTCTTCGCCGACACCTCCACCCCCATGTCGGTGTCGGCCGCGGCCGGGTTCGTGGCGCTGCTCTCGGCGGCCAACATGGCCGGCCGGATCGGCTGGTCGTCCACCTCCGACCTGATCGGACGGAAGAACATCTACCGCGTCTACCTGGGCGTCGGCGCGCTGATGTACCTGGTGATCGCGCTCTTCGGGGACGCCTCCAAGCCGCTGTTCGTGCTCTGCGCGCTGGTGATCCTCTCCTTCTACGGAGGCGGCTTCGCGACGATTCCGGCCTACCTCAAGGACCTCTTCGGCACCTACCAGGTCGGCGCCATCCACGGGCGGCTGCTGACCGCCTGGTCCACGGCCGGCGTCCTGGGCCCGCTGATCGTCAACTGGATCGCGGACCGGCAGGAGGAGGCCGGGAAGCAGGGACCGGAGCTGTACGGGACCTCGCTGTTCATCATGATCGGGCTGCTGGTCGTCGGTTTCGTGGCCAACGAACTGGTGCGGCCCGTGCACGCCAGGTACCACATCAAGGAGGCCGTCCATGCCTGAGGCCACCACCACCGGGACCGGGACGGCGCCCGAGGGCGCCGGCGGGCGCCGCGGCCTGATCGCCTTCTCCTGGCTCTGGGTCGGGGTCCCGCTCGCCTACGGCCTGTACGAACTGGTCCGTAAGGCGACGCAGCTCTTCACGGGCTGAACCCGCCTTTCCCGCGGGGCCCCGCACCGGCGCCGGTGCGGGGTCCCTGCCGCTCCTGGGCCCCGCCGCTCCCCGCCCCGTGCCCGGAGACCGCGTGACCGGAGACCGCCCGCGGCCTGAGACCGCCGTGGCCTGAGACCGCCGTGGCCGGAGCCCGCCGTGGCCAATGTCACCCGCGCCGCGGCCACCGCCGCGCCGTAGACTGTAGACGATAGACAATCGGGTGTGCTCAGGAGGGGAACCGATGTTGTCGACCGGTCTGCCGCAGGGCGCGGTGCCCAAGCTGGAACGCCCTGGTCCCCTCCGGGACCGCGTCTACGAGGCACTGCTGGAGCTGATCACGACCCGCGCGCTGCGCCCCGGGCAGCACCTGGTGGAGAGCGAACTCGCCGGGCACCTCGGGGTGTCCCGCCAGCCGGTGCGCGAGGCGCTCCAGCGGCTCAACACCGAGGGGTGGGTGGATCTGCGCCCCGCCCAGGGCGCCTTCGTGCACGAGCCGACGGAGGAGGAGGCCGACCAGCTCCTCACGGTGCGCACCCTGCTGGAGGCGGAGGCGGCGCGGCTCGCCGCGGCCCACGCGGGCAAGCCGGGGATCGCGCAGCTGGAGGAGCTGTGCGCGCAGGGGGAGGCGCTGGTCGCGGCCGACGACGTGGACGGGGCCGTGGAGGCCAACGCGCGGTTCCACGCCAAGGTGATGGAGCTGGCCGGCAACGCGGTGCTGGCCGAGCTGGCCGCGCAGGTGGACCGCCGGGTGCGGTGGTACTACACGCCGATCGCCCGGCAGCGCGGGCAGCAGTCGTGGACGGAGCACCGCGCGCTGATCGCGGCCATCGCCGACCGCGACGAGGCGCTGGC
>NZ_JACADT010000337.1:0-5568 GCF_013421635.1 Streptomyces sp. UH6
GTCCGACCGGGAGTCCGACCGGGGCTCCGCCCGCCCGCCGTGCCACGCCGTCACCCTCCCCCACCCCGGCGAAGGTGCTGTGGGCGCCGGGCGACAAGGGCCGTGACGTCCGGGAACTCCAGGCCCGGCTGCGGCAGATCGCCTGGCTGTACGCAGGGCCCACCGGGGTGTACGACCGGGCCACCGAGGAGGCGGTCAAGGGCTTCCAGGAG
The DNA here is from genome assembly GCF_013421635.1 of Streptomyces sp. UH6. Taxonomy (NCBI): domain Bacteria; kingdom Bacillati; phylum Actinomycetota; class Actinomycetes; order Kitasatosporales; family Streptomycetaceae; genus Streptomyces; species Streptomyces sp. UH6. The sequence goes on from NZ_JACADT010000337.1 coordinate 213, forward strand.
AAGCGGGGACTGCCGCGCACCGGGCGGATGGACACGGCCGGATGGCAGCGGCTGCTGGACATGACCCGGGAACCGGGCCGGTGGGAGCTGTACCTGATGGGCGGTCAGAAGCCGGGGCCGCCCGACCCGCGCTGCCTGCGGGGGCGGGTGCTGTGCGTCGACAAGACGACGCGCACCCTGCGCTGGATGGTGGACGGCAGGACGGTCTCCCACATGGCGGTGCGCTTCGGCTCGGTGGCCACCCCCACCCGCGAGGGCGAGTTCACCGTCTACTGGAAGTCCCGGCACCACGTCTCGACGCTGTACGACTCGCCGATGCCGTACGCCATGTTCTTCAGCGGCGGCCAGGCCGTCCACTACTCGCCGGACTTCGCCACCCGGGGCTACGCGGGCGCCTCGCACGGCTGCGTCAACGTGCGGGACGAGGAGGCCGTCGCCCGGCTGTTCGCGTCGGTGCGGGAGGGCGACAAGGTGGTCGTCCACCGGTAGCCGGGGCCGGCGGGGAGGGGTGCGCGGGCGGGACAGGGGGAACGTGTCCCGCCCGCGCGGGGTGCGGACCAGGTGTACGGGGGGGAACCCTGGCTCCGCGGCAGCCGATGACCAGTCGGCCCACTTCACTCAGCGCCGTGTGCCCCGAAAATGTCACCGGATGCCTCCGGGACACGGGGCGAGGGCCCCGCAGCGCGCTGCGGGGCCCTCGTCCTGTGCGTTCCGCCGGGTGGCGGCGGGGGTCAGATGCGACGCGTGATCAGCGCGCGCTTGACCTCCTGGATCGCCTTGGTGATCTCGATGCCACGGGGGCAGGCGTCCGTGCAGTTGAAGGTGGTGCGGCAGCGCCACACGCCGTCACGGTCGTTGAGGATCTCCAGGCGCTGCTCGCCCGCCTCGTCACGGCTGTCGAAGATGAAGCGGTGGGCGTTCACGATGGCGGCCGGACCGAAGTACTGGCCGTCGTTCCAGAACACCGGGCAGGACGACGTGCACGCGGCGCACAGGATGCACTTGGTGGTGTCGTCGAACCGCTCGCGGTCCTCGGCGGACTGCAGACGCTCACGCGTCGGCTCGTTGGTGTCCTTCGTGATCAGGAAGGGCATCACGTCGCGGTAGGCCTGGAAGAACGGCTCCATGTCGACGACGAGGTCCTTCAGGACCGTCAGCCCCTTGATCGGCTCGACCGTGATCGGCTTCTCGGGGCTGATGTCCTTGATCAGCGTCTTGCACGCCAGGCGGTTCTTGCCGTTGATCCGCATGGCGTCGGAGCCGCAGATGCCGTGCGCGCAGGAGCGGCGGAAGGTGAGCGTGCCGTCCAGGTCCCACTTGATCTTGTGGAGACCGTCGAGCACACGCTCCTTCGGGTCCATCTCCAGCGTGAAGTCCTGCCACTGCGCCTCGGCGGACACCTCGGGGTTGAAGCGGCGGACGCGGAAGGTGACCGTGATGTACGGGGAGTCGGCGAAACCGGGCTCGGCGCCGCCGTCGGTCTTCTCCAGGGTCGGGGTTGCCATCAGTACTTACGCTCCATCGGCTGGTAGCGGGTCGTGACGACCGGCTTGTAGTCGAGACGGATGCTCGCGGAGCCGTCCTCGGCCACCTCTCGGTACGCCATGGTGTGGCGCATGAAGTTGACGTCGTCGCGGTTCGGGTAGTCCTCGCGGTAGTGACCGCCGCGGGACTCCTTGCGGGCCAGCGCGGAGACGGCCATGACCTCGGCCAGCTCGAGCAGGTTGCCCAGCTCGATGGCCTCGAGCAGGTCGGTGTTGAACCGCTTGCCCTTGTCCTGGATCGAGACGTTCTTGTAGCGCTCGCGCAGCTCGCGGATCTTCTCCACGGCCGACTGGATCGTCTTCTCCGTGCGGAACACCATGACGTTGGCGTCCATGGTGTCCTGCAGCTCGCGGCGGATGTCCGCCACGCGCTCGCCGCCCGTGGCGGAGCGCAGGCGCTCGACCTCCGAGACCACGAACTCGGCCGGGTTCTCCGGCAGCGGGGCGAAGTCGGCGGAGTGGGCGTACGCGGCGGCCGCGATGCCGGAGCGCTTGCCGAAGACGTTGATGTCCAGCAGCGAGTTGGTGCCCAGGCGGTTGGCGCCGTGCACCGACACGCAGGCGACCTCGCCGGCGGCGTACAGGCCCGGCACCACAGTGGTGTTGTCGGCGAGGACCTCGCCCTCCACGTTGGTGGGGATGCCGCCCATGGCGTAGTGCGCGGTGGGCTGGATCGGGATCGGGTCCGTGTAGGGCTCGATGCCGAGGTAGGTGCGCGCGAACTCGGTGATGTCCGGCAGCTTGGCGTCCAGCTGCTCCGGCGGCAGGTGGGTGAGGTCCAGGTAGACGTGGTCGCCCTCGGGACCGCAGCCGCGGCCCTCGCGGATCTCCGTGTAGATGGAGCGGGAGACGACGTCGCGGGAGGCGAGGTCCTTCATCACCGGCGCGTACTTCTCCATGAAGCGCTCGCCGTGCTTGTTGCGGAGGATGCCGCCCTCACCGCGGGCGCCCTCGGTGAGGAGGATGCCCATGCGCCAGATGCCGGTCGGGTGGAACTGGAAGAACTCCATGTCCTCCAGCGGGATGCCCCGGCGGTAGACGGCCGCCTGGCCGTCACCGGTGAGGGTGTGCGCGTTGGAGGTCACGCGGAAGAACTTGCCGGTGCCGCCGGAGGCGTAGATGACCGACTTCGCGTGGAAGACGTGGATCTCGCCGGTGGCCAGCTCGTAGGCGACGACGCCGGCCGAGACCTGCTTGCCGTCGACCTCGGTGAGCAGCTGGTCGAGGACGTAGAACTCGTTGAAGAACTCCACGCCCTCCTTGACGCAGTTCTGGTACAGCGTCTGGAGGATCATGTGGCCGGTGCGGTCCGCGGCGTAGCAGGACCGGCGGACCGGGGCCTCGCCGTGGTTGCGGGAGTGACCGCCGAAGCGGCGCTGGTCGATGCGGCCCTCGGGCGTCCGGTTGAACGGGAGGCCCATCTTCTCGAGGTCGAGGACCGAGTCGATGGCCTCCTTCGCCAGGATCTCCGCGGCGTCCTGGTCGACCAGGTAGTCACCGCCCTTGACCGTGTCGAAGGTGTGCCACTCCCAGTTGTCCTCCTCCACGTTGGCCAGCGCGGCGGCCATGCCGCCCTGCGCGGCGCCCGTGTGGGAGCGGGTCGGGTAGAGCTTCGTCAGCACGGCGGTGCGGCTGCGCTTCGTCGCCTCGATGGCGGCGCGCATGCCGGCGCCGCCGGCGCCGACGATCACTGTGTCGTACTTGTGGATCTTCATGAAGTCTGCAGCCCCGGGTCTAGCGGATGTTCGGGTCGAAGGTGAAGATCACCAGCGTGCCCAGCAGGATGGTGAACACCGTGGCGGTGTAGAGGAGGCCCTTGAGCCACACCCGGGTGTTCGCGCGCTCCGCGTAGTCGTTGATGATCGTGCGCAGGCCGATGGTGCCGTGGAGCATCGCGAGCCACAGCATCAGCAGGTCCCAGACCTGCCAGAACGGCGAGGCCCAGCGGCCGGCCACGAAGGCGAAGCCGATCTTCTGCACGCCGCCGTCCAGCACCAGCTGCACCACGAGGTGGCCGATGACCAGGACGACGAGCACGACGCCGGACAGGCGCATGAAGAGCCACGCGTACAGCTCGAAGTTGCCGCGGGTGGACCGCGGGGTCTTCTTGGTGCGCTGGCGCGGGGGCTCGATGACGGGAGCCGGGTTGTCGACGGAGTAGAGGGAGTCCCCCTCGACCGGGCCGATGCCCGAGGCGGCGGTGTCGGTCTTGACGGTGTTGTTCGACATGCTTCGCGTCAGCTCCCGAAGACTTCAGCAGCGGCGTGACCGAGGACGGGGTACAGCGCGCCGATCATGAGCACGACCCACACGCCGACGACGGCCCAGAGCATCTGCTTCTGGTAGCGCGTGCCCTTCGACCAGAAGTCGACGGCGATGACACGCAGGCCGTTCAGCGCGTGGAAGAGGATGGCGGCGACGAGGCCGTACTCCAGCAGCGCGACAAGGGGCGTCTTGTACGTGGCCACGACCTCGTCGTAGGCCTCGGGGGAGACACGCACGAGAGCGGTGTCCAGCACGTGGACGAACAGGAAGAAGAAGATCAGCACGCCGGTGACTCGGTGAGCCACCCACGACCACATTCCTTCCCGTCCGCGGTAAAGCGTTCCAGCCGGCACGGAAGAACCCTCCGGGAGCGGGGATTGGGGCCTCGCCGGCTTTGTCTGTCGGTCGGGCCCGGCCGGGTACGGTCCACCGGCCCCGGCCATCGTAGCGACGTGGTGTCGGAACCTTTAGCGCAGCCCTGCCGATGTGATCAAACCGGTAGCCCCAGCGGGGGTGCGAATGGGGGGAATTCGGCACATCCTGGATCGAAATCCCCGGCACGATCGGAACGAATCAGTCGGGTGAGTCGTTCCCGCGCCAGTTGCCGCAGCTCCTCCGCGGCGAGCACCCGCTCGTCCTCCGGCGCCAGGGCCAGCCTGTCGCGGACGGTGGAGAGGAGGTGGTTGAGAGCGTCCTCAGGATCCACGCCCTCCAGCGAGAGCACGAAGCCGTGCCCGAACTTCTGTTCGTAGGCGACCCAGGCGGCCCGCACCGCGGTGCGGGCGGCGCGGGGCATGGACCGCACCACCCGCAGCTGCTGCTCGGACCACAGTCCGCTTCCGGCGCCGGGCGCGGGAGGCGCGGCCGTCGGGTCGTCGGCGGCCAGGAAGGCCAGGGCGAGGTCGTCCGTCCGGAGCAGCCGGCACTCCTCGCGGACGGCGTGGAGCAGTTCGTCGGGCGAGAGGTCGTAGGCCGCCTCGTCCGAGGCGGCGAGCAGGGAGGCGAGGTCCGGGTACGGGCGGTGTGCCGCCATCCGGACGGCCCACCGGGGGTTGCGCAGACAGCGGGCCAGGAGGTGCCGGGCGGCGGTCTCGGTCTTCCCGTTGAACCGCTCCAGGCCCTCGGGGGCGGCATGGCCCTGTTCCGGGATGCGTGTCGAAGGCAGCGGAGGTCCTCGGCGGGTTCCGGGGCGCCGCGAGGGGCGCCGCGAGGGGTACGGCAGGAACGTGCGCGGACGATGCGTGAGTTGTGGACACACGGTAGCGGCGTGACCACGGAGACGGTAGCCGAACGGAGGTCTTTCACCCCCGGGGGAGAAAGACCGGACACGGGGTGGACGCCGCGCGTCGACGGGCGGACGGGACGAATCGCTCTTACGTTGGCAAGGTGAGCCAGCACAGTCGTCATACCGCAAACAGCCCGAAGCACGGCAGGTCCGGCCGTTCCACCGATGGGGTGCGGCGGATGCGGCAGGCCCGCTGGGCCGCGGCGGCGGTCGTCGCCGCCGGCTCGGCCGTCCTCGCGTACAACCTCTGGCCGGCCGACGG
>NZ_JACADT010000338.1:0-5568 GCF_013421635.1 Streptomyces sp. UH6
GGATCGCGTCCACCGTCTCGTGCGGCGTCTGCCCGGACGTGTCCAGCCACAGGCCGGTCCGGGGCGTCTCCTCGCGCAGCGCCCGGTCGAACGCCTCCACCGTCCAGCCGCCGCCGTACCCGGTCTTCGCCCGGCCCGCCTCCCGCTCCCGCACGGCCTCGGCCGACGGGGCGAGGACGACCACGTACAGCGGGCGGGTCCGCACCCGCGCGACGAACCGCGGCAGGTCGTCGCCCAGCAGGATGTCCTGCACCACCGCGGTGAACCCGGCCCCCGCGTACTCGTCCGCCACCGTCGCGGCGATCCGCTGCCGCAGGTCGAGCTGGGCGAGCGCGCCGGGCGCCGGTTCCGGTGTCATCTCCTCACGCCCGGAGACCACCATCCGGCGGAAGACGTCGCCCCGCACGTGCGCCGCCCGCGGCAGCCGTGCGGCCAGCAGCTCGGCGACGGTGGACTTCCCGGCGGCCATGACCCCGGTGACCATGACGACCGCGGCGGGCCGCGTACCCGTATCCATGCGCACCCACGGTAGACCCCACCGGCGGCCTCAGCCGAAGAGTTCCTCCAGGAAGCCCACGTCCTCCTCGGCCTCCAGGTACAGCGCGAGGAAGAGGGCGAGCAGCAGCTCGTCCGGCAGCTCCCGGTCCTCGCCCTCCAGGCTCGCCCGGTTCGGGAGGACGCCGAGCCGGGGATAGCGGACCTCCAGCGGTCCGACCCGCTGGACCACCCCGGCGGCCTTGGAGTACCGGAGCGGGTAGGGACCGATCCGCCGGACCGACGGGCCGGAGCCGCCGTAGTCGAACTCCAGCTCTCCGACGGCGCGCGGCCGGGAGCCGTGTCCGCCGTAGCGCACCTCGCGGTGCCCGATCCGCTTCAGACGCCCGCTGAGCCGGTCGTACTCGATCTCCCAGCCGCCGAGTCTGCGCGGCTTGCCGCTCAGCTTCCGGTACGCGACCTCGGTGTCGCCGATGCGCCGCAGGCTGCCCAGCGCGTCGTGCTGGAGCTTGATGTCCATGACGGTGACCTTCTTCCCTCGCGTCGACGGTCACGGACGGACCCTTCCAACCTCCTCGCCCGGTCCCGGCCTGTCAAAAGGAGGCGCGACCGCGTCCCCTCACCGGGTCCGGGGCGGCGTCACTCCTGCACGAGGCAGAACGGGTGCCCGACCGGGTCCGCGTACACCCGCCAGCAGCGGCCGGGATCCCCCGCGTCCAGCAGCGTGGCGCCGGCCTCCAGCACCCCGGCCTCCGCGGCGTCCAGGTCCGCCACGCCGAGGTCGAGGTGGTACTGCTGGGGGCGGGACGGGTCGGGCCAGGCGGGGGGCTGGAGATCGGGGGCCTGCTGGAAGGCGAGGACGCGGCCGTCCGGGGTGTGGAGCGTGGACCAGGTCGCGTCGGTCGACCAGCGCGGGTCCTGCTTGTCCACCTCCCCGCCGAGCACCCGTCGGTAGAAGGCGGCGAGTTCGCGGGGCCGCGGACAGTCGATGACGACGCACTGCAGGGTGGCGATCATGGGCCCGAGCCTAGGGATCACGCCGGGGCGAGGGCGAGCGAAATGCCGAGGGCCACGAGAACCGCGCCGATGGCCCGGTTGAGGGCGACCTGACGCCGCAGCAGCCGGGTCCGCAGCGCCGGCGCGGAGAGCACGCCCGCGACCAGCCCGAACCACACCAGGTGGGCGAGGGACATGAACAGGCCGTAGCCCGCCTGCCGCGGGAACGGCGTGCTCGCGTCCACCACCTGTGTGTAGGTGGAGACGACGAACAGCATCGTCTTGGGGTTGAGCGCGTTGGTGAGGAACCCGGTCCGCAGCGCGGCGCCCCGCGACAGCGGCTCGGCGGACGCGTCCGAGGTGTCGACGTCGGCGCGGGACCGGAAGGTCTGCAGGCCGACCCAGACCAGGTAGCAGGCGCCCGCGATCCTGACGGCGGTGAGGACGGCCGGCGACCCGGCGAGCAGCAGCCCCACCCCGAGCACGGTGTAGGAGACGTGCACCAGGACGCCCAGGGCGACCCCGGCGGCGGCCAGCATCCCCGCCCTCCGCCCGTACAGGCAGCTGTTGCGGACGATCATCGCGAAGTCGGCGCCCGGGCTGATCACCGCGAGCACGGTGATGACGGCGACGGCGAGCAGTTCGGCCACGGGACAGGCACCTTCGCAGGAACGGACGACTGGCGGAGCCTACCGGGGGAACGCGCAGGTGAGGAAGGCGCAGGCGGCAGGCGCAGGCGGAAGGCACTGGCACTGGCACTGGCACTGGCACTGGCACTGGCACTGGCACTGGCACTGGCACTGGCGGGGAACGCGCAGCCGGGGAAGCACGGTGCCCCCGTACCCGGGTCACGGGTACGGGGGCACACGCGGTCCGCGCGGACCGGGCCTCAGCTGGTCGTCGCCCGGCGGCGGCGCGCGCCGGGACGGCGCTCGGAGGGCCGGGTGACCGGGTCGCCCGCCGCCAGCGCGGCCTCACGCCGCTTGGCGCCGAACTCCGCGAGCGCGGCCGCCAGCTTGGTGACCGACGGCTCGGGGGCCATCACGTCGACCCGCAGGCCGTGCTCCTCCGCCGTCTTGGCGGTGGCCGGGCCGATGCAGGCGATCACGGTGACGTTGTGCGGCTTGCCGGCGATGCCGACCAGGTTCCGCACCGTCGACGACGAGGTGAAGAGCACCGCGTCGAAGCCGCCGCCCTTGATCGCCTCGCGGGTCTCGGCCGGCGGCGGCGAGGCGCGCACGGTGCGGTACGCCGTGACGTCGTCGACCTCCCAGCCCAGCTCGATCAGCCCGGCGACCAGGGTCTCCGTGGCGATGTCGGCGCGCGGCAGGAAGACACGGTCGATCGGGTCGAAGACCGGGTCGTAGGGCGGCCAGTCCTCCAGCAGGCCCGCGGCCGACTGCTCGCCGCTGGGCACCAGGTCGGGCTTCACGCCGAAGGCGATCAGTGCCTTGGCGGTCTGCTCGCCGACGGCCGCGACCTTGATGCCCGCGAAGGCGCGCGCGTCCAGGCCGTACTCCTCGAACTTCTCCCGGACCGCCTTGACGGCGTTGACCGAGGTGAAGGCGATCCACTCGTAGCGGCCGGTGACCAGGCCCTTGACCGCGCGCTCCATCTGCTGCGGGGTGCGCGGCGGCTCCACGGCGATGGTCGGCACCTCGTGCGGCACCGCGCCGTAGGAACGCAGCTGGTCGGAGAGCGAGACCGCCTGCTCCTTGGTGCGCGGCACGAGGACCTTCCAGCCGAAGAGCGGCTTGGACTCGAACCAGGAGAGCTGGTCACGCCGGTCGCCGCCGGCGGCACGCTCGCCGACCACGGCTATGACGGCCCGGCCGCCGTCCGCGGAGGGAAGGACCTTGCCCTGCTTGAAGACCTGCGCGATGGTGCCCAGCGTCGCGGTCCAGCTGCGCTGACGGGTCGTGGTGCCGGCCACCGTCACGGTGAGCGGGGTGTCCGGCTTGCGGCCGGCCGAGACCAGCTCGGCGGCGGTCGCCGCGACCCCGTCCAGCGTGGTGGAGACGACCACGGTGCCGTCGGAGGCGCCGAGCTCGGTCCAGCAGCGGGCGCTGGCCGTACGGGCGTCGACGAACCGCACGTCGGCACCCTCGGCGTCCCGCAGCGGCACACCGGCGTAGGCGGGCACGCCGACGGCGGAGGCGATACCGGGCACCACCTCGAACCGCACGCCCTCCGCGGCGCAGGCGAGCATCTCGCGGGCCGCGTCGGAATCCAGTCCGGGGTCGCCGGTGACGGCACGTACCACCCGCCTGCCGGACCGTACGGCCGCCATGACAAGATGGACGGCATCACGTTCCGCCGGAACGGCAACGGTTGTTGACGTGCCGTCAACCACCGTCAGCTGTGGCGCGTCCGCGTCCGCCCCGGTGTTCTCCAGGACGGCGCCCGGCCTGGCGTGTTCACGCACCACGTCCAGCACGTCGGGTTCGCCGACGAGGACGTCCGCGTTGGCCAGGGCCTCCACTGCGCGCAGTGTGAGCAGTCCCGGATCGCCGGGCCCGGCCCCCAGGAAGGTGACGTGCCCGTGGTCCTGGGCGGCGGGAAGGGTGGTGGGGCTCACTGTGCTCGCTCCCCCATCAGACCGGCCGCACCCCGGGCGAGCATCTCGGCAGCGAGTTCGCGGCCGAGCGCGATGGCCTGCTCGTGCGTCTGGGGTACGGGACCGGTGGTGGACATCTGCACCACGCGGGAGCCGTCGGTCGTGCCGACGACGCCCCGCAGGCGCATTTCCTTGACAATCTGCCCGTCCCCCAGAAGGCCGGCCAGGGCACCCACGGGTGCGCTGCACCCGGCCTCCAGGGCGGCGAGCAGTGATCGCTCGGCGGTCACGGCGGCCCGCGTGTGCGGGTCGTCGAGCTGCGAGAGTGCGGCAATCAGCTCCGCGTCGTGAGCGGGGCATTCCACGGCCAGGGCTCCCTGGCCGGGGGCCGGCAGGACGGTGTCGGCCGACAGGAAGTCGGTGACCTCGTCCGCGCGGCCCATCCGGTTCAGGCCGGCGGCGGCGAGCACGACGGCGTCGAGCTCCCCGCTCTCCACGAACCCGATCCGGGTGTCGACGTTGCCGCGGATCGGCACCGTCTCCAGCTCCAGCCCGTGGGCCCGCGCGTACGCGTTGAGCTGGGACATCCGGCGCGGCGACCCGGTGCCCACGCGGGCACCGCGCGGCAGGTCGGCGAGCTTGGCGCCGCCGGCCGCGACCAGCACGTCGCGCGGGTCCTCGCGGACCGGTATCGCGGCCAGCGTCAGGCCGTCGGCCTGCTGGGTCGGCAGGTCCTTCAGGGAGTGGACGGCGAAGTCGACCTCGCCGCGCAGCAGCGCCTCGCGCAGGGCGGCGACGAACACGCCGGTGCCGCCGATCTGCGTCAGGTGCTCGCGCGAGACGTCGCCGTGGGTGGTGATCTCGACGAGCTCGACGGGCCGGCCGGTGACCCGGCTCACTGCCTCCGCCACGTGCCCGGACTGGGCCATGGCGAGCTTGCTCCGCCGGGTGCCGAGCCTCAAAGCCTTCTCTGTCATGCTCGCCCTCGGTTCTTGGCGTTGGCGTCGATCAGGGTGTTCTGGAGGGTGTCGTCGGCGATGCGGCCGGCGGCCTTGTCGGCCCGGGAGACGGACGCCACCGTCTCCGGGTCGAGGTCGAACAGGGTGCGCAGCGCGTCCGCGTACCCGGCGCCGCCGGGTTCCGCCGCGAGCTGCTTCACCCGCACGGTCGGCGCGTGCAGCAGCTTGTCGACCACCCGCCTGACGGTCTGGGTGATCTCCTGGCGCTGCTTGGCGTCGAGGTCGGGAAGCCGGCCCTCGAGCCGGGCGACCTCGCTCGCCACCACCTCGGCGGCCATGGAGCGCAGCGCCACCACGGTCGGCGTGATGGTCGCGGCGCGCTGGGCGGCGCCGAAGGCGGCGACCTCGTCGGCGACGATGCGCCGCACCTGGTCCACGTCGGCGGCCATCGGCGCGTCCGCGGAGGCGTCCGCCAGCGACTCGATGTCCACCAGCCGCACCCCGGCGAGCCGGTGCACGGCGGAGTCCACGTCGCGCGGCATCGCCAGGTCCAGGATCGAC
>NZ_JACADT010000339.1:0-5557 GCF_013421635.1 Streptomyces sp. UH6
GCCGCCTTCAGCAGGTTGCCGGCCCGCGAGCCGTCGCGGGAGACGCCGCAGGCGATCCGCAGCTCCTCCAGGGGGACGTGGCGTCCGTGGTGACCCAGCACCATGGCGAGCGCGGCGGCGCCGCACTCCACGGCCTCCATCTGGAGCACCGTCGGGGTGCGCACGGTGCGGCGGCGCATCCGGCGGAGGGCGGGTCGCCGCGGAGGTACGGCCCGGCGCCGGCCGCGGACGGGCGGCGGCAGGTCCTTCCGGGAGGTCACGGCCTGTGGGGTCACGGCAGGAGCCAATCGACGGGGTGCTGGTCGGCCACGCGGACGGAGGCGGTGGCCTGTGTCATGGAGTCCAGCCGGAAGGGCGGCCCGTCCTCGGTGGACCACGCGTAGCCGCTCCTCGTCGACGACGAGCGGAGCAGCCCGACGGTGACGGCGACCGGCGCGCCGTCCTCGGTGAGACGCGCGGCCAGCCCGGAGTCGCCCAGGAAGGAGGCGATGCGCCGGGGCGACTGCGCCCGCCGTTCCACCGACCGCACCTCGCCGCGCAGCACCCCGTACCGGGAGGCCGGCGCGGTCTGCACGGTGAGGTCCACCCGGTCGCCCTCGCGGACCTCGGCCGCCTCGCCCGCCGGGACGTACACGGTGGCGTACAGCGGTGCGTCGTCGGCCACCACCTTCTCGACCGCCGCCACGTCGGCGCCGGTCTGCAGCACCGCCCCGACGTTCACGGCGAGCGCGGTGACGCGTCCGGCCTCGACCGTCCGTACGGGGACGTCGCCCTCGGCGGTGCGCACCCTCAGGACGGGCGCCCCGGCGCCGAGGCGGTCGCCCTCCTCGGCGAGCACCTCGGTCACCTGTCCCGTGACGGGGCTCTGCAGGACGTAACTGCCCCGCCCGTGGGTGAGCACGGCCGGCGCGCTCACCGTGGTGACGACCGAACCGGCCACCGCCCAGAGGGACGCGGCGGCCATCACGACCAGGGTCACCGAGAGCACCAGCCAGCCCTGCGGCCGGGCGAGCCGGGCGGGCAGCTCGAGGTCCTCCGGCGAGCGCAGCTTGTCGAGAGCCTGCTGGCGGAACTGCACGGGTCTTCCTTCGACTGTGCGGAAATACCGGCCGCCCTGTGCGGGAACCGGTGCGGAACGCCGGGGGTCCCGGAGCCGTGCGACGGCTCCGGGACCCGGCGGCGCGGTGTCCGACCGGAGATCGTGGGGGGACCGGTCAGGAATCGCGTGCGGTCAGAGGCTGTTGACCAGGCCGGTGACCGGAGCGGTGTTCAGGCCGGTGGTGCCCTCGACCGTGGAGATCGCGGTGTTGAGGATGCCGGAGACCGGGACGATGCCGTCGACGACGCCGGTCACGGCACCGAGGGTCTCGCCGAGCAGACCACCGGAGACGTTGTCCAGCTCGGCGTCGGAGATTTCGGCGGTCTCGACCTGGGGGACGAAGTTCATGGGAACTTCCCTTCGTAAGGGCCTTCTTATGGGGACTCGCGCCGTGGGCCGACCAGGCTCCGGAGGGGGGCCTGCCGTCCCTGCGGCGCGGTGGGATCAAAGCACGGGCGCGTCGCCGTCTTCCAATCAACAACCGCTGCGAGCTGGGCTTTTGGCTCCAGGTCGGCGGGAAACGTGAATGCCCCGTCACTGCTCGGGGATCTCTTCCACACAAGCGGCACGCCGCGGTCGCAGGCCCTTTGCGCCACGCCCCGGCCGGAACGGGCATTGCGGACCACGCCCGGTCGCCGACGGTCCGGGGCGGGCCGGGACGGTGCCTGCTTCGGGCAGCAGGTGTGCAGATTTCCCGCACGCCGGTCCGGCGGGGGCGGGACGGCGACGGTGACGGGGGAGGGGGCGGGCGGCCCGGCCGGCCGTCCCTTGACTTTCCCTCGACGGGGAACGGAGCATGCCCAGGCAGGTGAACACGTGTTCACCTGGCGCATCCGTGGACCTTCGCAACGACGGGAATCGCACCATGACCCTCACCCGTGACCTGCTCATCGGCGGCAAGGACGTGCCCGCCGCCTCCGGACGGACGGAGGAGGACGTCAACCCGTTCACCGGCGAGGTGTACGCGAGGGTCGCCGCCGCCGGACCCGAGGACGTGCGGCGCGCCGTGGACGCGGCGGACGCCGCCTTCGAGGAGTGGGCCGCGCTCGCCCCGTTCGCCCGCCGCGCCATCTTCCTCAAGGCCGCCGACATCCTGGACGGCAAGGCGGAGGAGGTCGCCGGGATGATGGCGAACGAGGCCGGCGGAACCCGCCCCTGGGCCATGTTCAACGCGGGCCTCGGTGCCAACATGCTGCGCGAGGCGGCCGCCGCGGTCACCGCGCCCCGCGGCGAGGTGCTCAGCTCCCAGCAGGAGGGCGTGCTCGGCATGGCGGTCCGCGAGCCGCTCGGCGTGGTGGCCGCCTTCGCCCCGTGGAACGCTCCCGTGATCCTGGGCGTCCGCGCCGTCGCCGCGCCGCTCGCCGCGGGCAACACGGTGGTGGTCAAGGCCAGCGAGGACGCGCCGGTGGCCTGCGCCCTCTTCGTCGCCGACGTGCTGCGCGAGGCCGGCCTGCCGGACGGTGTGCTCAACGTCGTCACCAACGCGCGCGAGGACGCGGCCGAGATCGCCGAGACGCTGATCGCCGACCCGCGGGTGCGGGCGGTGAACTTCACCGGCTCCACCGGGGTCGGCCGGATCATCGGCACCCACGCCGCCCGCCACCTGAAGCCGGCGGTCCTGGAACTCGGCGGCAAGAACGCCGTCATCGTGCTCGAGGACGCGGACCTCGACCACGCCGTGGACGCCGCCACCTTCGGCGTCTTCATGAACGCCGGCCAGATATGCATGTCGGGCGACCGCGTCCTGGTCCACGCGTCGCTCGCCGACGAGTTCTGCCGGCGGTTCGCCGCCAAGGCCGCCTCGCTGTCCGCCGGAGACCCGACCCGCCCCGAGACGGTGATCGGCCCCCTGGTCACCGCCGACGCCGCCCGGCGGGTCGCCGCCCTGGTCCGGGACGCCGTCGGCAAGGGCGCCACCGTCCTGACCGGAGGCGGCGAGCCGGACGGCGCCGTGCACCCCGCGACCGTGCTCACCGACGTGCCCGAGGACGCCGACCTCCACCACGCGGAGGCCTTCGGCCCGGTCTGCGTGGTGCGCAGCTTCGCGACCGACGACGAGGCCGTCGCGCTCGCCAACGACACCGAGAACGGGCTCACCTGCGGCATCATCACCGAGAACGCCACCCACGGACTGCGCCTGGCCCGGCGCGTGCGCACCGGCATCGTCCACGTCAACGACCAGTCGGTGGGCGACGAGCCGCAGGCCCCGTTCGGCGGCGTCAAGGCCTCCGGCTACGGGCGCTTCGGAGGGCGCTGGGGCATCGAGGCGTTCTCCGCCACCCGTTGGGTGACGGTCGCCACCGAGCACGCCCACTACCCCTTCTGACGACCCCTTCCGGCGGGACCGGACCCGCCCCCGCCGGGGCGGGTCCACGCCGCTGACCTGCGCGACGTCGCCACGTCTGCGGCACGCGCCGAGGCCGGTGACGTACGGTGGGGACGCCGGATCCCGGTCCACGTCCCCGACGAAAGGTCACCCATGGCGCAGGAAGTACGCGGCGTAGTCGCCCCAGGCAAGAACCAGCCGGTGCGGGTCGAGACGATCCTGGTGCCGGACCCGGGACCGGGCGAGGCCGTGGTGAAGATCCAGGCCTGCGGCGTCTGCCACACCGACCTGCACTACAAGCAGGGCGGCATCAGCGACGACTACCCCTTCCTGCTCGGTCACGAGGCGGCCGGTGTGGTGGAGTCGGTCGGCGAGGGCGTCACCGACGTCGCTCCCGGCGACTTCGTCGTCCTCAACTGGCGTGCCGTGTGCGGTCAGTGCCGCGCCTGTCTGCGGGGCCGACCCTGGTACTGCTTCGACACCCACAACGCGCGGCAGCGGATGACCCTCGCCGACGGCACCGAACTGAGCCCCGCCCTGGGCATCGGGGCCTTCGCCGAGAAGACCCTGGTCGCGGCCGGCCAGTGCACCAAGGTCGACCCGTCGGTCTCTCCCGCCGTCGCCGGACTCCTCGGCTGCGGCGTGATGGCCGGCATCGGCGCCGCCATCAACACCGGCGGGGTCGGCCGCGGCGACAGCGTCGCGGTCATCGGCTGCGGCGGTGTCGGCGACGCGGCGATCGCGGGGGCGAACCTGGCGGGCGCCGCGCGGATCATCGCCGTGGACATCGACGACCGGAAGCTGGAGACCGCCCTCACCATGGGCGCCACCCACACCGTCAACTCGAAGAACGCGGACGCCGTCGAGGCGATCCGGGAACTCACCGGCGGCTTCGGCGCCGACGTGGTGATCGAGGCGGTCGGCCACCCGGAGACCTACCGGCAGGCCTTCTACGCGCGTGACCTGGCCGGCACCGTCGTCCTGGTCGGCGTGCCCACGCCGGAGATGAAGCTGGAGCTCCCGCTGCTCGACGTCTTCGGCCGCGGCGGCTCCCTGAAGTCCTCCTGGTACGGCGACTGCCTGCCCTCCCGCGACTTCCCCATGCTGATCGACCTGCATCTCCAGGGCCGCCTGCCGCTGGACAAGTTCGTCACCGAGACGATCGAACTGACCGACGTGGAGGCGGCGTTCGAGCGCATGCACCACGGCGACGTGCTGCGTTCGGTGGTGGTCCTCCCGTGACCGCGCGGATCGAACGCCTCGTCACCGCAGGGCAGTTCAGCCTGGACGGCGGCACCTGGGACGTGGAGAACAACGTCTGGATCGTCGGCGACGACCACGAGGCCGTGGTGATCGACGCCGCGCACGACGCGGAGGCGATCCTGCGGGCGGTCGGCGACCGCCGGCTGACCGGCGTCATCTGCACCCACGCGCACAACGACCACATCGGCGCAGCCCCCGAGCTCGCCGAGCGCACGGGTGCGACGATCTGGCTGCACCCGGACGACCTGCACCTGTGGAAGCAGACCCACCCGGACCGGCTGCCCGACGCCTGGCTCGAGGACGGCCTGCGGATCGAGGTGGCCGGCACCGACCTGGAGGTGATCCACACCCCCGGGCACGCCCCCGGCGCCGTCTGCCTGCGGGCCGTCGCGCTGGGAGTCGTCCTCACCGGCGACACGCTCTTCCAGGGCGGACCCGGAGCCACCGGCAGGTCCTGGTCGAGCTTCCCGGACATCATCGAATCGATTCGCGAGAAGTTGCTCACGCTGCCGCCGGAGACCAAGGTCCTCACCGGCCACGGAGACGGCACCACCATCGGTGAAGAGGCCCCCCACCTGGAGGAATGGATCGCGCGGGGGCGCTGACCCGGGCGGCCCGCCGGTGCGCCGCACGACCGGGACGGTGAACCGGACCGCCCGCGCGGCGTGCCGGTTCCCGTCCCGTTCACCACGCACCCGTCCGGTGATGTCATCATTTGTTCGCCGACGTGGCTGACCCGGGACCGCCTCCCAGGGCGCGGACCCGTGCCGGCGGAACCCGTGCCGGCGGAACCGGCACGTGGCAGAAGAACACCAGAGAAAGGCCCTGGGTCATGGGGGACATCCGCAGACGGGGCGCCGCCCTGCTGG
>NZ_JACADT010000034.1:0-16671 GCF_013421635.1 Streptomyces sp. UH6
GCCGCTGCCGACCGGCCGGGAAGCCCCGCGGCCTCGTCGGCTGCGGCCTCGTCGGCTGCGGCCTGAAGGCAGGCCGGGTCAGCCGTTCTTGATGCGGTTGGTCAGTTCGGTGACCTGGTTGTAGATGGAGCGCCGCTCGGCCATCAGCGCACGGATCTTCCGGTCGGCGTGCATCACCGTGGTGTGGTCGCGGCCGCCGAACTGCGCGCCGATCTTCGGCAGCGACAGGTCGGTGAGCTCACGGCACAGGTACATGGCGATCTGCCGTGCCGTCACCAGCGCCCGCCCGCGGGAGGTCCCGCACAGGTCCTCGACGGTCAGGCCGAAGTAGTCCGCGGTGGCCGCCATGATGGCCGACGCGGTGATCTCGGGTGCCGAGTCCTCGCCGCCGGGGATCAGGTCCTTCAGCACGATCTCGGTCAGGCCCAGGTCCACCGGCTGGCGGTTCAGGGAGGCGAAGGCCGTCACCCGGATCAGCGCACCCTCGAGCTCGCGGATGTTCCGGGAGATCCGCGAGGCGATGAACTCCAGTACCTCCGGCGGAGCGTTCAGCTGCTCCTGCACCGCCTTCTTACGGAGGATCGCGATCCGGGTCTCCAGCTCGGGCGGCTGGACGTCGGTGATCAGACCCCACTCGAAGCGGTTCCGCAGCCGGTCCTCGAGCGTCACCAGCTGCTTGGGCGGCCGGTCGCTGGAGAGGACGATCTGCTTGTTGGCGTTGTGGAGGGTGTTGAAGGTGTGGAAGAACTCCTCCTGCGTCGACTCCTTGTCGGCCAGGAACTGGATGTCGTCGACCAGCAGGATGTCCATCTCCCGGTACCGCTTGCGGAAGCTGTCGCCCTTGCCGTCGCGGATCGAGTTGATGAACTCGTTGGTGAACTCCTCCGAGCTCACGTACCGCACGCGGGTCCCGGGGTAGAGGCTACGCGCGTAATGCCCGATGGCGTGGAGCAGATGGGTCTTGCCCAGCCCCGACTCCCCGTAGATGAAGAGAGGGTTGTACGCCTTGGCGGGCGCCTCGGCGACCGCCACCGCGGCGGCGTGCGCGAAACGGTTCGAGGCGCCGATGACGAACGTCTCGAACAGGTACTTGGGGTTCAGCCGGGCCGCGGGCTCGCCGACGCCCGGCGTCCCCGCACCACCGGAACCCACCAGCGAGGAGGGCGACGGGGAGGGGGCCGAGGAGAGCGACGAGGGCGAGGCGGGCTTGGGCGGGTAGCCGTCGTAGCCCCGCTCGAAGTCGGGACGTTCGTATCCGCCGTCCACACGCTGGGGACGCTCGTACTCCGACCGGTCCGGGCGCTCCTGCTGCCGGGCGTCGCGGAGGTCGCGGGCGTCGCGGCCCTCACGGTCGTAGTCGGTCGGGCGCTCGTAGTCGGAGCGGTCGTACTCCGGGCGCTCGTAATCCTTACGCTCGGCGCGGTCGCCGCGCTCGCCGCGGTCGGGCCGGTCGTACTCCGGGCGGTCGGCGCCGGAGCGGTCGGCGGTGCCGCGGTCGTATTCACTCCGGTCGTACTCGCCCCGGTCGTACTCGCGCCGCTCGCCACCCCGCCGGTCGTACTCGGAGCGGGGGAGGTCCTGGCGGTCGTACTCGCCGGGACGGCCGTACGGCGGCCGGGGCCGGCCGTAGTTCTGACCGCCATAGCCCTGCGTGCCGTAGTCCGGGGTGCCGTAGTCCTGCGTGCCGTACTCCTGCCCGCCCCCGTACTCCTGGGCGGAGGAGGGGGAGGCGTACGGGTCGCGGTCCGGGAAACCCAGCGGCTGCTGCTGCCAGCCGAAGTCGTGCTGGCCCGCGCGCGGCCAGGCGCCGGGTTCCTGGCGCTGGTGGTCCGGGTAGGCCGGGCGGGCGGTGGGCAGCTGCTCCTGCCGCGCGTCGGGCGCGGACTCCCGAAGGGGCGTGGCCGTCGGAACCTCGGGCTCCTCCTGACCACCGCCCGGGGGAGCCGCGGGAGGGGCCGGCGGCTCCCCCATGGAGGTGTCGACAGTGATCGCGATCCGGATCGGACGCCCGCACTCGCGGCTCAGCGTGTCGCTGACCACCGGGGCGAGCCTGCCCTCCAGCACGGTCTTCGCGAACTCGTTCGGGACGGCGAGCAGAGCGGTGTCGGCGACCAGAGCCAGCGGCTGGCAGCTGCGCAGCCACCGCTCGTCCTTGGGCTCGACCCCCTGCCCGCGACCCTCACCCAGGAGCCCGTCGAGCACCCGGGGCCACACTGCGGCAAGATCGGCGGGTACGTCAGCCACAGTGCACGCTCTCTCACAGGTCCCACGTCTGCGTGGTGCGCGGGACGATCGGTCGGCCGTCCGGCGGACGGCAGGTAACGAATCAGTCGGGGCCGGGGGGAACCGAACGAATCGGGAGTCCACCCACGGTAGTCAGGGCAACGGCTGTGCATCAAGTCGTTGTCCCCAGCCTGTGGACAGTGTGCCGCTGCCCCACGTCGGCCCGGAAATCGAGGTGCGCACGAGGCCCCTCCCGGGTGCCCCGGGAAGCACCGCGTCACCCTTGTGAGCAGCGGGTGGACGGCGGGCGCGGGGTAGACTGCCGGGGTTACACGACCGTCGGGTTTGACCGGATGGCGCAGCCGCGCGTACCGTGACCAGGTCGAGTTGTCGATGGCTGCTGCCGCCTGCCTCCGATGGGCAAAGATCACGTACCAGTGGTCGAGAAGCGGTGCACTCGGGCGTAAGCGAGCTACTCGTGGGCGCACGGTGACAGCCAGACGGCACCCGCCACCCACCGATTCATTTCTGGAGCCCCCGAGTGAGCAAGCGCACCTTCCAGCCGAACAACCGTCGTCGCGCGAAGACCCACGGCTTCCGGCTGCGTATGCGTACCCGTGCCGGCCGCGCGATCCTCGCGTCCCGCCGCAGCAAGGGTCGCGGCCGTCTGTCCGCCTGATCCCGGTCAGGTCATGACATCGTGCTGCCCACCGACAACCGGCTGAGGCGGCGCGAGGAATTCGCGACCGCTGTACGACGGGGGCGCCGGTCAGGCCGGTCGCTTCTCGTCGTTCATCTTCGTAGCGGTGCCACGGACCCGCACGCGCAGGGGGAGAGCGCTCCCCCCACGCGTGCGGGTTTCGTCGTGAGCAAAGCCGTGGGCGGAGCGGTGGTGCGCAACAAGGTGAAGCGCAGACTTCGCCATCTGATGCGCGAGCGGGTCGCTCAGCTGCCCCCCGGTAGCCTGGTAGTGGTACGAGCGTTGCCCCCCGCGGGTGACGCGGCCAACGAAGAACTGGCCCGAGACCTGGACGCCGCTCTCCAGCGGCTGCTGGGAGGGGGCGCGCGATGAAGTACCCGCTGCTGGCTCTGATCAAGCTGTACCAGTGGACGATCAGTCCGCTGCTCGGGCCGGTCTGCAAGTACTACCCGTCGTGCTCCCATTACGGCTACCAGGCCATCGACCGGCACGGTGCGATCAAGGGATCGGCGCTCACTGCGTGGCGCATCCTGCGCTGCAACCCGTGGTCGCTCGGCGGCGTGGACCATGTGCCCCCGCGGAAACGCCCGCGGTGGCACGAGATGCTGCGCGCCTCCTGGCG
Source organism: Streptomyces sp. UH6 (assembly GCF_013421635.1). NCBI lineage: Bacteria > Bacillati > Actinomycetota > Actinomycetes > Kitasatosporales > Streptomycetaceae > Streptomyces > Streptomyces sp. UH6. The sequence continues at coordinate 3,546 of NZ_JACADT010000034.1, forward strand.
CGCACGCAAGGGCGGGCCCTCCGCCGATTCCGCCACCGAGGACCGAGGAGAGACGGGCAGCCGGCCCGAACCCCCCTCGAGCCCGGCCGCAGAGACCCCGTCCCATGCCCAAGGAGCATGATTAGTGGACACGATTGCCAGCTTCTTCAGCTTTATCACCACACCCGTCTCCTGGATCATCGTCCAGTTCCACTCCCTGTACGGCGCCGTCTTCGGTGAGTCCAGCGGATGGGCCTGGGGTCTGTCGATCGTGTCCCTGGTGATCCTGATCCGCATCTGCCTGATCCCGCTCTTCGTGAAGCAGATCAAGGCGACCCGGGCCATGCAGACGCTGCAGCCCGAGATGAAGAAGATCCAGGAGCGCTACAAGAACGACAAGCAGCGCCAGTCCGAAGAGATGATGAAGCTGTACAAGGAGTCGGGCACCAACCCGCTCTCCTCGTGCCTTCCCATCCTGGCGCAGTCGCCCTTCTTCTTCGCGCTCTACCACGTCCTGAACTCCATCGCCCAGGGCAAGACCATCGGTGTCCTCAACCAGGACCTGGTGGACAGCGCCCGACAGGCGCACATCTTCGGCGCCCCGCTGGCGAGCAAGTTCACCGACAGCGCCGAGGCCATCCGGGCGCTGAGCGCCAGCGTCACCGACGTCCGCGTCGTGACGGTCATCATGATCGTCCTGATGTCGCTGTCGCAGTTCTTCACCCAGCGCCAGCTGATGACGAAGAACGTCGACACCACGGTGAAGACGCCGTTCATGCAGCAGCAGAAGATGCTGATGTACGTCTTCCCGATCATCTTCGCCGTCTTCGGTATCAACTTCCCGGTCGGTGTCCTCGTCTACTGGCTGACCACCAACGTGTGGACCATGGGCCAGCAGATGTACGTCATCCACAACAACCCGACCCCGGGTTCCAAGGCGCAGGCCTCCTACCTCGAGCGTCTCTCCAAGAAGGTCGAGAACAAGGGCGCCGTCTCCGGCCGTGGCCGTCGCGCCATCGTCAAGGCCATCGTCGCCAAGGGCCGCGACCGCAACCCGGCCGAGCGGAAGTTCATCAACGGCCTGAACAAGATGGGCCTCGCCGCCCAGCCCGACGGCACCGTGGTGAAGAGCGAGAAGCTCGCCGCCGACCAGTCGCAGGACGGCGACTCCGGGCACGCCGGTGCCGCCAAGCGCCAGCAGCCGAAGCGCCAGACCAAGTCCCAGCGCCAGGCCGCGGTGAAGTCGGACGCGGAATCCGCGGAGGAGAACGGCGAGCCGCAGGCCGGCAAGCCGCAGGGCGGCGCCAAGCCCCAGGGCGGCGCCACCAAGGCCGGAGGCCCCGGCAACGGTGGCCGCAGCCGTGCCCAGTCGGGCCGCAAGGGTCCGCAGCAGCGCTCCAAGTCCTCGTCCAAGAAGTAAGAAGGAGCCCATCCCGTGACGGAAGGAACCGTCTCCTCCGCCGCCGACGGTGCGGACGCCCTGACCCGCCTCGAGCAGGAGGGTGAGATCGCGGCCGACTACCTGGAAGGTCTGCTGGACATCGCCGACCTCGACGGCGACATCGACATGGACGTCGAGGCGGACCGGGCGTCCGTGTCGATCATCAGCGACACCGCCGGCCGTGACCTGCAGAAGCTCGTCGGCCGCGACGGCGAGGTGCTCGAAGCGCTCCAGGAGCTCACGCGCCTGGCCGTGCACCGGGAGACCGGTGACCGCAGCCGTCTGATGCTGGACGTCGCCGGCTTCCGTGCCCGCAAGCGGGCGGAGCTGTCCGAGATCGGCGCCAAGGCCGCAGCCGAGGCGCGGAGCACCGGAGAGCCGGTCCGGCTCCGGCCGATGTCGCCGTTCGAGCGCAAGGTCGTGCACGACGCGGTCAAGGCCGCCGGTCTGAGCAGCGAGTCCGAGGGCGAGGAACCGCAGCGCTTCGTCGTCGTGCTGCCTGCCTGATCGGCTCGCGTACGTTCCACCGGCCCCGTCTGTTGAGCAGACGGGGCCGTACTTTGTCAGCCTGGTAGTTCTGGTGGTCAGCGCACAGCGCGCTTTTTTGCGGTACGGAAGGACGGTCCCCCGTGACGGAGGCAGCAGAGCTTCCCCCTGCGCCCGAGCAGGCGCGTGAAGTGTTCGGCGATCGCTTCGACGATGCGGTGCGGTACGCCGAGCTGCTGGCGGACGCCGGTGTGCAGCGAGGGCTCATCGGCCCACGAGAGGTACCCCGGCTCTGGGAGCGGCACCTGCTGAACTGCGCGGTGCTCTCCGAGGTGGTGCCCGAGGGCGTGACCGTGTGCGACGTCGGTTCCGGCGCGGGGCTTCCGGGCATCCCGCTGGCTCTGGTCCGTGGCGACCTGAAGATCACGCTTCTGGAGCCGCTGCTGCGGCGGACGAACTTCCTCACCGAGGTGGTGGAGCTGCTCGGGCTGGACCATGTGACGGTGGTCCGTGGCCGTGCCGAAGAGGTCCTCGGGAAGCTGCCGCCGGTCCACGTGGTCACCGCGCGGGCGGTGGCGCCACTGGACCGTCTGGCCACCTGGGGCATCCCGCTGCTGCGTCCCTACGGTGAGATGCTGGCCCTCAAGGGCGACACCGCGGAGGAGGAGCTGAAGGCGGCCGCCGCGGCCCTGAGCAAGCTGGGGGCCGTGGAGACGGACGTCCTTCAGGTCGGCGAAGGAGTGGTGGACCCGCTGTCGACGGTCGTCCAGGTGAAGGTCGGTGAAAGCCCCGGCGGAGTGCGGTTCGCCGCCAAGCGGGCCAAGGCGGCCCGCTCGGCGCGGCCGTCGCGTCGGCGCCGCTGACGCGCGTCGCACCCTCGCTCTCTGCTTTCTCCTGCCGTCTTCTTCCTGTGTGCCGTGCCGTGAGTCCCTGACCCGTGCCCCGTGTTCCGATCAGAGCGGACCTCGTCCGCCTCCGGACATGGGGCACGGGTACTCCAGCACGGTCCACCACCGGCCTCACGTGCCCGTCGCCCGGAGTGTCGTAGACCTCTCCTGCCGTGATCTCGGCATCGTTGTTTCACGTGAAACGTCGCTCACTGCTGCAAGGCGTCATCGGCCGCAGCCACGCCGCCGCCGAACCGCGCGACCGAAAGCCCGCTGCTCCCCTGCGAAAGCCGTCGAGCGGTTCGCTCGCCAGGGGTGACAAGTTGTCCACAGAGGTGGATTTCTCCACAGAACAACCGGCCTCACTGGTTCGCACCCCCGAAGGCATGGGACGCTCTGTACATAGAGAGCCTGAAGTCGAGGAGAGTGAATCCTTGCGGTCCGACGCCAACATCGCGGGACCGATGACCGATCCGGTCCCCGGTCCCCGCACCGAGTCGCAGGGGGACGATGTTTCACGTGAAACACCGCCCCCCATGGACGACACCCCCATGGGCCACGCCAGTCAGCAGGCGGTGGACGCCATGGGGCGTGCCGCCGGGGAAGGTCTGCCTCGTCCGGAGCAGACCCGGATCATCGTGGTCGCCAACCAGAAGGGCGGCGTCGGTAAGACCACCACCACGGTCAACGTCGCCGCATCCTTGGCTCTGCACGGCAACCGGGTCCTGGTCGTCGACCTCGACCCACAGGGCAACGCCTCCACTGCGCTGGGAATCGATCACCACGCCGAGGTTCCCTCGATCTATGACGTCCTGGTGGACAGTCGTCCGCTCTCCGAGGTGGTGCAGCCCGTACCGGACGTCGAGGGGCTCTTCTGCGCACCCGCCACGATCGACCTGGCGGGCGCCGAGATCGAGCTGGTCTCCCTGGTCGCCCGCGAGAGCCGGTTGCAGCGCGCCCTCCAGGCATACGAGCAGCCGCTGGACTACGTCCTCATCGACTGTCCTCCGTCGCTGGGTCTGCTGACCGTCAATGCGATGGTCGCGGGCGCCGAGGTGCTGATTCCCATCCAGTGCGAGTACTACGCGCTGGAGGGACTGGGGCAGCTGCTGAGGAACGTCGAACTGATCCGGGGCCACCTGAACCCGCATCTGCACGTCTCGACCATCCTGCTCACCATGTACGACGGCCGCACCCGGCTGGCTTCTCAAGTGGCCGAAGAGGTCCGTAGCCACTTCGGCAACGAGGTGCTGCGGACAAGCATCCCGCGGTCCGTGCGCATCTCGGAGGCCCCGAGCTACGGACAGACGGTACTGACCTACGATCCAGGTTCCAGTGGTGCCCTGTCGTACCTGGAGGCCGCCCGGGAGATCGCTCTCCGGGGTGTGGGCATCGGCTATGACGGCTCGCAGGCGCACACGGGCGCTGTGATGGGCCAGCTGCCCAGTGGGCAACCGCAGGGCGGTCAGGTGGCGGACGGGCAGATGATGAGTGGACAGAGCATGGTGGAGGGGATCCAGTGAGTGAACGACGCAGAGGGCTGGGCCGCGGGCTTGGCGCACTGATCCCCGCAGCGCCGACGGGGGACAGGCCGGTCGGCGGTCCGGCGGCTGCGGCGGCTCCTGCGGGCACGGCCACGCAGGCGCCCCCGGGTATCCCCGGGTCCGGTATCCCCGGGTCCGGGGGAGAGCGTGGTGTGCCGGCCGCCAAACTGGCGTCCCTGCCGGCGGTGCCGCGTGGTGTCGAGGACACGGCTCCTGCGGCGGACAGCGATCTTCCGGCGTCTCCGGTGGGAGCGCATTTCGCCGAACTGCCCCTGGACTCCATCACCCCCAACCCGCGTCAGCCGCGGGAGGTGTTCGACGAGGACGCGCTGGCGGAGTTGGTCACCTCCATCAAGGAGGTCGGCCTGCTGCAGCCCGTGGTGGTCCGGCAGATCGGCCCGGGGCGCTACGAACTCATCATGGGTGAGCGTCGTTGGCGTGCCAGCCGCGAGGCCGGCCTGGAGGCGATCCCCGCGATCGTCCGGGCCACCGACGACGAGAAGCTTCTTCTCGACGCTCTGCTGGAGAACCTGCACCGGGCCCAGCTGAACCCGTTGGAGGAGGCGGCCGCCTACGACCAGCTGCTGCAGGACTTCAAGTGCACGCACGATCAGCTGGCCGACAGGATCGGTCGTTCCCGGCCGCAGGTCTCCAACACGCTGCGTCTGCTCAAGCTCTCCCCCGCCGTCCAGCGACGTGTGGCCGCCGGAGTGCTGTCGGCCGGTCATGCACGCGCGCTGCTCTCGATCGAGGACGCTGAGGAGCAGGACCGGCTGGCGAAGCGGATCGTGGCCGAAGGCCTCTCGGTCCGAGCGGTCGAGGAGATCGTCACCTTGATGGGGACGGGCCCGGAGAAGCCCGCCCGAGCCAAGGGACCCCGTGCCGGCTCCAAGGTGTCTCCGGCACTCTCCGAGCTGGCCACCCGTCTCTCCGACCGCTTTGAGACGCGGGTCAAGGTGGATCTGGGCAAGACCAAGGGGAAGATCACGGTCGAGTTCGCCTCCGTGGAGGATCTCGAGCGGATCTTGACGACTCTGGCACCCGACGAGACTCCGGTGCTGAAGGACCTGTCGACGGACTCCGAAGAAGGCGTCCAGGTCGACGAGTAGGCGGGCAGGGGGAGCACAGCAGGCATACGTGCCCCTCAGGCGCGGGTCGTGTCAGGCGAGATCCGGACACGACCCGCGCTTTGCTTTGTCACCACGGTCCCGAAGCCTCATGGTGGAAGGTGAGACAACAGGAAGCGAGGAAGCACGTTCATGGGGCGTCGGCTTGTTCCGCTCACGCTGGACAATCTCCAGGACCTTCCCCAGCGATGCCGAGGGTGTGTCTTCTGGGAGCTCGATCCCTTCAGCGGGGAGACGGCTCTCAAGGAGGGCAAGGCCGAGGTGGAGAAGGAATCCTGGATTTCCGCCGTGCTGCTCGACTGGGGATCGTGCGGTCGCCTGGTCTACGTGGACGACGTTCCGGCCGGCTACGTCCTCTACGCGCCGCCGGCCTACGTGCCTCGCGCGACGGCGTTCCCCACCAGTCCTGTCTCTCCGGACGCGGTTCAGTTGATCACTGCATTCGTCCTCCCCGAATACCAGGGGCAGGGACTGGGCCGGGTGCTGGTGCAGACGGTCGCCAAGGATCTGCTGCGGCGGGGGTTCAAGGCGGTCGAGGCGTTCGGTGATGCCAGCTGGAAGGAACCCGCCTGCCTGCTCCCCGCGGACCACCTGCTGGCGGTCGGCTTCAAGACGGTGCGCTCCCACCCGACCTATCCCCGGCTTCGCCTGGAACTGCGATCGACGCTCTCCTGGAAGGAGGACGTCGAGATGGCCCTGGACCGTCTTCTGGGGGCCGTGCAGAAGGAACCGGCACTTCGCCCTCTCTGAGGCACCACAGGCCGGGAAACGAGCGAGGGCCGACCCCCGCAACGGGGGTCGGCCCTCTCATGCTTGCGGCCCACCCTCGATGTTTCACGTGAAACCTGGTTTCACGTGAAACATCGAGTCCGCGGGCGAAGACGGTTACTCGGAGATGAACTCTTCGAGGTCCCGCACGATCATCGACTTCGGCTTGGCGCCCACGATGGTCTTGGCAACCTCGCCGCCCTGATAGACGTTCAGCGTCGGGATCGACATCACGCCGTACTTGGCGGCGGTCGCCGGGTTCTCGTCAATGTTGAGCTTGACGACCTCGATCTTGTCGGCGTGCTCCGCGGCGATCGCCTCCAGCGAGGGAGCGATCTGGCGGCACGGGCCGCACCAGGCGGCCCAGAAGTCCACGAGGACGGGCTTGTCGCTCTTGAGGACCTCTTCCTCAAAGGTCTCATCGGTGACATTCTTCAGGCTGCCGGCCACAGAGGGCTCCTAACTACGGATCGGTGGGGGGAGTGGAATCAGGCGGAGGTCTTCTCCGGCTCCGCCTGCTGCTCGGAGTCGGAGAGAGAGGCCAGGTAGCGCTCGGCGTCCAGGGCGGCGGAGCAGCCGGTGCCGGCCGCGGTGATCGCCTGGCGGTAGGTGTGGTCGACCACGTCGCCGGCGGCGAAGACGCCGGTGACGTTGGTGCGGGTGGAGGGGGCCTCCACCTTGAGGTAACCCTCGCCGTCGAGCTCCAGCTGGCCCTTGAAGAGCTCGGTGCGGGGGTCGTGGCCGATCGCGATGAACAGACCACTGACCGCCAGGTCCGACAGTTCGCCGGTCTTCACGTTGCGCAGCTTCAGACCCGAGAGCTTGGCCTCGCCCTGGACCTCGGCGACCTCGCTGTCCCAGATGAAGCGGATCTTCGGATCGGCGAAGGCTCGTTCCTGCATCGCCTTGGAGGCACGCAGGGTGTCCCGCCGGTGGACGATGGTGACCGACTTGGCGAAGCGCGAAAGGAAGGTGGCCTCCTCCATCGCGGTGTCGCCACCGCCGATCACGGCGATGTCGTGCTCCCGGAAGAAGAAGCCGTCACAGGTGGCGCACCAGGAGACGCCCCGACCGGAGAGGGCGTCCTCGTTCGGCAGGCCCAGCTTGCGGTGCTGGGAGCCGGTGGCGACGATGACGGCCTTGGCGCGGTGGACGGTTCCTGCGGTGTCCGTGACGGTCTTGATGTCACCCGTCAGGTCGGCCGAGACGATGTCGTCCGGGATCAGCTCAGCACCGAAGCGCTCGGCCTGGGCCCGCATGTTGTCCATGAGCTCCGGGCCCATGATGCCGGTCTGGAAGCCGGGGAAGTTCTCCACCTCGGTGGTGTTCATCAGCGCGCCACCGGCGGTGACGGCGCCCTCGAACACCAGCGGCTTCAGCGACGCGCGCGCGGTGTAGAGCGCCGCCGTGTAGCCGGCGGGCCCTGAGCCGATGATGATCACGTTACGGACGTCGCTCACGGCGGGATTCCTCGTCTCTGGAATGCGTCTACTGGCGGGCAAGTCTGATGCGGTGAGCCTGATTCGGCGCTCTCACATCACCCCAACGGATCCTAGAGGCCGGGCATTCCCCACCGTGCGTGGGCACGCGAGTGTCTCGGTGCGCGGGCATCCTGAAGGGCAACGCCTACCGGATACCCCGACGCGGCGGGCTCATTGTTCAGTCCGAGGCGCGAGTGTACGACTGCTGCAGAAGGACGTCCCCCTCGGCCTGGTTGCCCGAGGAGGACTCGGTGACGCAGGCGGCATCCACCACATAGGCGAGCACGCGGGCATCGTTCCCGGGGTCAGGGAGCACCACCAAGTAGGCGGCCTTTCCCTGGAAGGTTCCCTTTCGAGCGGCGAGAGCCTCGTCAGGGCTGTCGATGCCTTCCCGGACACAGGCCGGGACATCGACGTCCGGCCGGCCCAGGGTCCTGGGCTGCGGCGAGGACGGCTCTCCGGACTCGTCGGCTTCGACGAGAAGCCCGGCCACCTCCTGATCGAGAGGGTGCCCGGAGAACGTCGACGCTGTGGGGGGAGCAGGTTCCTCCTGGAAGGGCTGCATCAGCAGCACAGCGATACCGGCGGCCGCAGTGGCGCATGCTGCGCCGATCGCCAGCGAGCGACGGCGTCGGGTGCGCGGTCGTCCGACGGTCCGGCCGGGGCCTGAGGAAGTGGGGCGGGCCGGGGGGTGTGTCCTGCCGGGCCCGTCCGGCCGCTCGGCGGAGCGTGTGGTTTCACGTGAAACATGCGTCCCGGGGAGATCGGTCTCGGGGGCGGCGCCTCCGCTGATGCTGTTCGTCTCCGCGGCCTCGTCACCCGAGCCGGTCTCCGCCGTGGCACTCGCTGTGCTCAGCAGGACCTCGGCGGCCAAGGCGGCGTCGATCCGGCCGGCCACGTCGGCCGGCATCCGCACCGGTCCGGGCAGCGTGCCGAGTGCGCCCCGGATCTCCTCCAGCGCTGCGTGGACGTCGGCACAGAGAGTGCAGTCCTCGAGGTGTCCGCTCACCGACGCTGTGCGGTCGGGTGTGAGCACACCTTCCACCAGGTCGGAGATCTCCGTGACGTCCGGGTGCCCGGCCGTGTCTTTCGTGGGGGTCACGCTCGTTCACCTCCGCCCTTCGCGGTCGCAGAATCAGTGGGTCCAAGGGTGGGCCTGTCCGGTGCGCTAGGTGGGACGGATGCGCGGTGCGGACGGTTCCGCCCTTCACCAGGAGGACCCGGAGGATCTTCGTCCCGCTCGGTGGGCGGTGTCCTCAGGTGGGCCAGCAGAGGAAGAAGCCGAGCGCGGCCTCGGGCACAGCGGCTCTTCACCGTGCCGACCGGCACGTCGAGAATTCCGGCGGCCTCCGCGACCGGGTAGCCCTGCATGTCCACCAGCACCAGTGCGGCCCGCTGGTCCGGTGACAGGGTGGCGAGTGCGCGGACGAGCTCTCGGTGGAGGTCGTTGCGTTCAGCGGGAGCGGAGGCCGCTTCGTGCGGATCCAGCAGTTGTTCCAGGCGCTCCGGGTCGTCCACCGGCGACGTTCGACGGGTGGCGGCCTTGCGCGCGCGGTCCAGGCAGGCGTTCACCGTGATCCGGTGGAGCCATGTGGTCACGGCCGAGTGACCGCGGAAGGTATGGGCGCTGCGATAGGCGGAGACCAGGGCGTCCTGAACGGCGTCCGCCGCCTCTTCCCGGTCGCCGAGGGTGCGGAGGGCCACCGCCCACAGACGGTCTCGATGGCGGCGGACCAGTTCACCGAATGCCTCGGGATCACCCCGCAGACGGAGAGCGATCAGTTCCCGGTCGTCCGTGCCCTCGTACCTGGCGGCGTCTGCCATCCGGCCCTCCCCCTGTGGTCCACTCCCCCGAGTGGGCCGCGGCCCGTGCCGTGCGTGGGGGCGGCGACCCGTCGTCGGTGCGTCAGCTGCTCACCTTGACGTCCACCACCCGGCCGCGGAAGGTGCCGGAGCTTTCCGGTGGGAGCTTCGTGAGCCAGACGAGGAGGTAGCGGGACTCGACCTTCTTGTCCGGGGTGAGGGTCACCGAGGTGCCGGAGCCCTTGGCCACCTTGGCGTAGTCGTCGAAGGACGTGGGCTGGGAGCCGGCGCTGCTGTCGGCGGCACGGAGCTCGACCGAGGTCTCGCCCTTGAAAGTGACGGTCACCTTGCCGACCGTCTGGGTCTTCCCCAGATCGAGGATGACGCCGACGCCGGGCTTCAGGTTCCCGAACTCGGCATAGCCTCGGTAATAGTCCGTCTGCCAGTAGGTGTCGGACTTGCCGTCGTAGACCTTGCTTATGTCCGACGGCTTCTCCGTGCTGTCACCGAAGGGGTCGAAGTCGGTGGCGTTCTTGATGGCTATCGGCTCGGCCTGCCGGGGCTTGTCGTCCTTCGGCTGCGTCTGCGGCACCGTGTCGAGCGGTTCGCCGCCGTTGTCCATCAGGACGTCCGCGAGCTGCCAGCTTCCCAGACCGAGGGCGGCGATCAGCAGGGCGGACACCGCCCACTTGAGTGCCTTGCCCGTCCGGGTCTCCAGCGGGGCGGGAGGGGCCGGGACGGGCGGCGGTACGGGGCCCGCCGCCGTGTACGAGGTCCGCGCGTACGGGGGACGCGGGTACTCGGAGGGCGGGGTGAAGGAGGGCTCGGGCCGCCGGACACGGGGCATCTCGATGACGGCCTTGGCGAGTTCCTCCGGCGTGGTGCAGGCGGCCTCGTGGCGGGAGGCGGTGGCACCGTCGTTGGCGAGGGCCCGCATGGCGAGCTCGGAGAGCCCGAGGTGGACGCCGGCCCGGACCTGGTCCGGGGGGATCAGACCGAGGTCCTTGGGCAGGCCGGAGAGACCGTGGGCGTCGGTCTCGTAGGGCCACCGCTGGGTCAGTCCCGCATAGAGAAGGGCACCGATGGCTTCGGTGTCGGCGCGCTGCGGGGTGTCGGAGCGGACGCCGCGGAGCGCGGCGCTCACAGCGAGGCCACGGATGCGCCACTGGCCGGTGGACGTGCGGAGGACGGTGCCGGGCGTGAGGCAGAGATGCGCCAGGCCCTCGCGGTGGGCGGCGGCCATGGCCTGGGAGACCTGGAGGACCATCTGGTAGGCGTCGTGCGCCTCCAGCGGACCTGACGCCAGCAGGGCCGTGAGCTCGCTGGCGTCGGGGAGCCATTCGTGGACGACGTAGACCAGGTCCTCGTCCTCGGCGGCGTCGAGGACCTGGACGAACCGGGGGTCGCCGAGGAGAGCCGCCGAGCGGGCCGCGGAGAGGACCGATCGGGCGCGTGGATGGTCGGCAGGAAGGATGTGGACGCCGACGGCGCGACGGAGCATCTCGTCCATCGCGCGCCAGCTGCTGAACCCGTCCAGACGGGTGACGCACTCCTCCAGGCGGTACCGCCTGGCCAGCTTGTGGCCACTGTGCAGTTCCAGCGCTCGGGCGGGGACGGAGTCCGCCACCACGAGGTCGCCCTGCGCCTGGTCGTGCTCCGTGCCCGGTTGCCGCTTCTGGGCAACCCCGTCGGCCGTGGACTGGTCCGCCTCGGCGGTCAACGACTCGTCGCCGCTGTTGCCTGCCACGTCGACGGCAGCTGTGCTTCGTTCCGCCACCGTCGTCCCTGCCTCCCCATCCGTCGCGTGCTCACCACGCCGAAACCCATTGTGCCCACAGTCCGTCACTCCGCACGACAAGCGGTGGCGGCCGATGGTTGTGCGCCTACCCCGGACTCAGCGCCCGAGGCGTCCCCGGACCATGCCGACCAGAGAATTGAGCTCCTCCACCCGCATCCGCCGCGCGGCGAGGAAGAAGACCCCGAGAAGAACGATGCCACCCAGGACGAGCGCACTCAGCGATCCGAGGATTGTCCATCCGAGGGTGCGGCCGATGCCGTAGGAGACCGCCCCGCTGAGTACGGCGGCCGGGACCGACGCGATGCAGAGCCTGGCATACGTACGCAGGACGCGGGAGCCGTCCAGGTCGCCGCCGAGCTTCTTCCGCAGGCGGCGCCATGCGACGCCCACACCGATGCCGTAGGCGAGGCCGTAGGAGGCGGCCATGCCCACCACGGCCCACCGGGCGGGAAGCAGGAGGAAGCAGAGGAACGACGCGCCGGCGTTGCCCGCCGCGACGATCACGGTGTTGTAGAAGGGGGTCCGGGTGTCCTCGTAGGCGTAGAAGGCGCGGAGCACGACGTACTGGACCGAGTAGGGGATCAGGCCGAGACCGAAGGCCATCAGCATGTAGCCCATGTTCGTCGCCGCGGAGGTGCCGGAGCCACCGAACATCAGGTTGCACATCGGCACGCCGAGGGCGAGGAAGCCGAAGGCGATCGGCACGATCGCCACGGCGGTGGTGCGCAGGCCCTGCGAGATGTCGTCACGGACCGCACCGGCATCGTCCTCGGCCGCGGACCGGGCCAGGCGCGGCAGCAGCGCGGCCATCAGCGACACCGTGATGATGGCCTGGGGCAGACCCCAGATCAGCTGGGCGTTGGCATAGGCGCTGAAGCCGGTACCGGGGATGCTCTTCCCGTCCAGCAGGGCCGCGGTGGCCAGCTGCGAGACCACCACGGCACCCAGCTGGTTGGCGAGGACGAAGAGGATGGTCCACTTGGCCAGCTTGGCGGCCTTGCCCATGCCGTGGCCCCGCCAGTCGAAGCGGAGCCGCAGCTTGAACCCGCTCTCCCGCAGGTAGGGGATCATCGCCAGCGCCTGGACGACCAGACCGAGCAGGACACCGATGCCGAGCAGGCGGACGCCTTCCGGCGGGATGGACTGCACCTGCATCTTCGAGTCGGCGGCGGTGCCGTAGACCCAGAGGAACATTCCCAGGGTGACGATGATGACGATGTTGTTGAGGACCGGGGTCCACATCATCGCGCCGAACCGGTTCCTCGCGTTGAGGATCTGTCCCATCACCACGTGGATGCCCATGAAGAAGATCGTGGGCAGGAAGTACAAGGTGAAGGTGACGGCGACGTCGTTGGCGGCGGGCTTGTCCGCGATGGAGTTGGAGAGGGCGCGGACGAGCAGCGGCGCGCCCAGCATGGCGAGCGCGGTGAGGGCGGCCAGGGCCACCATCACCAGGGTGAGCAGGCGGTTGGCGTACGCCTCGCCGCCGTCCTCGTCCTGCTTCATGGCACGCACCAGCTGCGGCACGAAGACGGAGTTCAGACCGCCGCCCACGGTGAGGATGTAGATCATCGTCGGCAGCTGGTAGGCGACCTGGAAGGCGTCACCGAGCGTGGCCGTGCCCAGCGCGGCGACGATCAGCATCGAGCGGACGAACCCGGTGAGGCGCGACACCAAGGTGCCGGCGGCCATCACGGCGCTCGACTTCAGGACGTTGGAGGCGCGGCCGCCCTTCTTGGCCGTCGGAGCGGGCTCCGGGCCCGCCGCCGGGGTGCCGGGCGGCTGCGGAAAGGCCTGGGGCGGTCCGGCGGG
>NZ_JACADT010000340.1:0-5555 GCF_013421635.1 Streptomyces sp. UH6
GCCGCCGTCCGCGCCGTCAGGCGACGCGGGCCCGAGGTACGCAACCGCCGCCCGTCCCCCCTGCCCGGGACACCGCCGTCCGGCGCGGGGAAGGGCCGCGGAGGGGGACGCCGTTCCGCAAGCGGAGGCCGCCGGCGCGGTTCGGCCTGGTTCACGACGGGCACCGCGGGGGACTCCCGCCGGAGGCATACCCATCCCCGCGGAGAGGGCGAGTGCGTATGACGGTCCGGCACGATGCCCACGGCGAGAGCCGTGACCTGCAGATCAACCCCGTGTTCAGCCGTGAGCCCGTACGCGTGCCCCGGTACGGGATGCCGGACGGGGAGATGGAGCCGGACACCGCCTACCAGGTGGTGCACGACGAACTGATGCTCGACGGCAACGCCCGGCAGAACCTGGCGACGTTCCTCTCCAGCTGGGCCGAACCCCAGGCGATGCGGCTGATGACCGAGTGCGCCGAGAAGAACATGATCGACAAGGACGAGTACCCGCAGACCGCGGAACTCGAGGCCCGGTGCGTGCACATGCTCGCCCGGCTCTGGCACGCCGACGACCCCCGCCGGGCGATGGGCTGCTCGACCACCGGATCGAGCGAGGCGGCCATGCTGGGCGGGCTGGCGCTCAAGCGGCGCTGGCAGCACCGCCGCCGCGCCGAGGGCAGGTCGACCGACCGGCCCAACCTGGTCATGGGCGGCAACGTGCAGATCTGCTGGGAGAAGTTCGCCGACTACTTCGAGGTAGAGCCCCGCTACGTGCCCATGGAGGGCGACCGCTACCACCTCACGCCCGACACGGCGGTCGAGCGGTGCGACGAGAACACCATCGGTGTCGTCACCGTGCTCGGGTCCACGTTCGACGGGAGCTACGAGCCCGTCGAGGACATCGCCGCGGCCTTGGACGACTTCCAGGTCCGTACCGGACACGACGTCCCGCTCCACGTCGACGGCGCGTCCGGCGCGATGATCGCCCCCTTCCTCGACCCTGACCTGCCGTGGGACTTCCGGCTGCCGCGGGTCGCCTCCATCAACACCTCCGGTCACAAGTACGGCCTGGTCATGCCCGGTGTCGGCTGGGCCCTGTGGCGGGACGCCGACGCCCTGCCCGACGACCTGGTGTTCCACGTCAACTACCTCGGCGGCGACATGCCGACCTTCGCGCTGAACTTCTCCCGGCCGGGCGCCCAGGTCGTCGCCCAGTACTACAACTTCCTGCGCCTCGGCTTCGACGGCTACCGGCGGGTCCAGCAGACCTGCCGCGACGTCGCCACCCGGCTGGCCGGGGAGATCGCCCGGCTCGGCCCCTTCGAACTGATCACCGACGGCAGCGACATCCCCGTCTTCGCCTTCCGAGTGCGCGAGGGCATCGACCACTTCAGCGTCTTCGACGTCTCCGCGGCCCTGCGGGAACGCGGCTGGCTGGTGCCCGCGTACACCTTCCCCGCCGACCGGACCGACCTCGCCGCCCTGCGCATCGTGGTCCGCAACGGCTTCAGCCACGACCTGGCCGATCTCCTCCTGGCGGACCTGCGCCGCCTCCTGCCCCGGCTGGACACCCAGCACCACCCCCACCGTGACGAGGAGGCGGGCGGCTTCGCCCACGGCGCGGAGACCCGCAACCCCCGCCGCGCCGGCCGTCATTGACGACGGACCCCGGCCGTCGTCGACCACGGACCCCGGCCGTCGTCGACCACCGCCCCTCACCCCCCGACCACGGACCCCGAACCGCCGGCCCGGCGCGACGCGAACCGCGAAGGACCGGCCGACCCCATGGAGGTGAAGGCCGTGTGCCGTCTTCTCGGCCTCAGCAGCGCCCCGCAGCGTACGCACGCCACCTTCTGGCTCCTAGACGCCCCCGACAGCCTGAGCCGGCAGAGTCACCGGGACCCCGACGGCACCGGCCTCGGCCACTTCACCGCCGACGGCACCCCGCACGTCGACAAGGCGCCCATCGCGGCCTACCGCGACCGCGCCTTCGCCCAGGAGGCCCGGCAGGAGGAGTCGTCCACCTTCATCGCCCACATCCGCTTCGCGTCCACCGGCAGCCTCGACACGCGCAACACCCACCCCTTCGAGCAGGACGGGCGCCTCTTCGCGCACAACGGCGTCATCGAGGGCCTCGACCGGCTCGACGACCACCTGGGCGAGGACCGCTCGCGGGTGCGGGGCGACACCGACTCCGAGCGGTTCTTCGCCCTGATCACCCGGGAGACCCGACGGCACGGCGGCGACGTCACCGAGGGCATCCGGCAGGCCGCCCGCTGGATCGCCGCCCACCTGCCCGTCTACGCCCTGAACCTGATCCTCGTCAGCCCGCGGGAACTGTGGGCGCTGCGCTACCCCGACACCCACGAGCTGTACGTCCTGGAGCGCCGGGCCGGCGGCGTGCACGGCGACCGGCACCTCGACCACAGCGGCAGCAACGGCCGCATGCGCGTCCACTCCTCGGCCCTCGCCGAGCACCCGGCCGTCGTCGTGGCCAGCGAACGCATGGACGACGACGCCCACTGGCGCGCGATGGAACCCGGCGAACTGCTCCGCGTGGACCCCGGTCTCCGCGTCACCAGCGAGGTCGCGCTGGCCGATCCCCCCGCCCACCGGCTCACCCTCGACGACCTGCGCCCCGCCGCGGCCGCCTCCCAGCAGGCCGCCTGAAGGCCGCCGGGCCGAGGCCCGGCGGCCGGAGTGTGCCACGGGTGGGGCGTGCCACGGGTGGGGCGCCCCGTGGGCGGGGTCAGGCCGCCGCCGGGTGCACGCGGGTGCGGCGGCGGGAGGCGCGGCGGCGAGGGATCAGTGCTCGCACAGGGAGAACTCCCGCTCGTAGACCTGCTCGTTGTGCTCGTCGACGAAGAACTTGCGCTCCTTCATCAGCTGTTCGCGATACTCCTTGGCCTGCTCCAGCGTCATGGTCGACGTGTCGGACCAGGGCTGCTGCGGCGGTACGTCGGAGGTCGAGACGATCGTCGTCGACGGGTCGACGAGGAAGAACGCGAGGATCTTGCGGTACCCCGGCCGGGTGGGGTCCTCCAGGCGGAACGGGCCGACCTGGTGCTGCAGGACGTTCGGGAACGCCAGGCAGCGTCCCGCCGGGGTGGCCGTCGAACCCAGCACCTGGTTCAGCGGGCCGTCGTTCTCCAGACCGTAGACCTCACGGATGCCGCGGTCGTCGCTCTGCTCGTAGCTCGGCTCGTGGACCGCCGTCCGGAAACCCAGCCGGCTCTCGGTGATGTTCTGGCTGTCCCAGTAGAAGATGCCGGTCGAGACGATCCGTTCGTTCATCATCCCTTCGACGTGCCAGGAGCCGCCGGCGTACTCGGGCTTGTCCGGGTCGAGATGAATCGTGGCGAGCTTGACGATGACCTGGAGACGACGACCGCGCAGGTCGACCCGGGCGGAGTCGTCGGGCAGGGCGGGCGGGACGAAGGCCGGGGCGTCCGGGACGATCAGACGGCGGTTCCTCCACCATTCGTCCCAGGCGTCCTCCCACGCCTCGTAGGCCTCGTCGTCATGGTCATCGTCGTCGTCCGGCTCCTCGGGCTCGTCCGTCTCGTCGTACCAGGAGTAGGGATCGGCCTCGATCCGCAGGGGCCGGTGGTGGACCAGATCGGTGAGCACCCTCTCCAGCAGCGGTCGCATGCGCCCGAACAGGACGGGGAGGACGGAGGCGAGTTCACGATGGGCGACGGGGTGGACGTTGTTGACGTACGAACGGAAGACGACGTCGCCCTCGCCGTCGACCTCGACGTCCGTCGGCAGCCATTGGAACTGCTCGGAGTGCTCGTAGCGGGAACCGCCGGTCGCCGGGCTCGGCCACGCCTCGTCGGGTACGCCGCTCACCCGGCGCACCAGGCAGAAGAGCGACGGATGGACGAGGTCCAGCACCTGTCCGTCGGATCCTGGATGCCAGTCCTTCTCCGCCTCGGGGACCTCCTCCAGGACCCGGACCGCCTCGCGCAGCCGGGAGGTGAGCTCCTCGTCGACCAGCGTGTCGGACTGCCACACCCCGTCGACGGCGGACACCTCGATGCCGGTGTGTTCGTCCCGCAGCTCGGCGTAGTACGCCAGCTCGTCCAGCACGTAGCGCATCTGCGCCTCGGTCAGACCCTGGGCGAGCGCCTCACGCGTCCACCGGGCGACGATCGCGGCGTCGTGCCTCTTGGTGAACCACTCCGGCTTCGCCCGTATCTGCGCGCTGCACCGCATGATCTGCAGTTCCCGCAGCGTCCGCGGTGCCGTGGACGCACCGGTGCGGGAGCCGGCAAAGGGCAGCGGGAAAGGGGACAGGCTGGTCAATTCGTTCGGTCCTTCCATCCGTTCGGCGGCGGGAACGATACTTCAGGACTCGGACACCGCACGCGGACCCGGCGCGGACCCGCGACCCGTCACCGCCGGCCGGGCACCGCCGGCGAGGGGGCCGGCCGGTGGCCGAGCCTGCGCGTCAGGGCGGCCATGGACGGTCGGCAGCAGGCGCCTGCCGCGGCAGCCTCCTTCGAGGTTTCCGTGGGCGAGACGCAGCAGGCGTCGCCCTGCGAGGAGGGGGACTCCGCCGCCGGGACGTCGGCCTTGACGACGTAGACCTCCCACCGCTCGGAGCCGGGGCCGGTGACCCACACCTTGTCCTGGAGCGCGTGGCAGCAGGTCGTGTCGTTCTCCACGGCGGTGGCCAGGCCGACCCCGGCGAGGCGGACGAGCTTCAGCGGGGGCTCGGCGACGGCGAAGTCGGCGTAGCCGTCGCGGAGTTTGGCGGGCTCCGTGCCGAGCAGCTTGCCGTAGAAGGTGACGGCGGCTTCGAGGTCGGGAACGCGGAGGGCGAGCTGTACACGTGACAGGGCGAGCCTCCTGATGTGGTGGACGGGAAGGTCAGCCGCAGCAGCCGCCGGAGGCGGCCGGGGCGGCGGGAGAGCCGAGCTGGATCAGCCGCGGCACGGGGGTGGGTGCGGGTGCGGCGCAGCAGCCGCTGTCGGCCTGCTGGGCGTCGGGCGTGTCGAAGAGGCCGGCGCCGCCGCAGACGCCGGTCTCGGGAAGGACGAGTTCGACACGGTCGGCGGAGTCGATGTCCCCTGCGAGGGCGGCGACCACGGAGCGGACCTGTTCGTACCCGGTGAGGGCGAGGAAGGTCGGGGCGCGGCCGTACGCCTTCTGGCCGACGAGGTAGAAGTCCTGCTCCGGGTGGGCGAGTTCGCGGTGGCCGTGCGGGTAGACCGTGCCGCAGGAGTGCTGG
This sequence comes from Streptomyces sp. UH6, assembly GCF_013421635.1. Classification (NCBI taxonomy): domain Bacteria; kingdom Bacillati; phylum Actinomycetota; class Actinomycetes; order Kitasatosporales; family Streptomycetaceae; genus Streptomyces; species Streptomyces sp. UH6. The sequence goes on from NZ_JACADT010000340.1 coordinate 5,218, forward strand.
TTGGGGTCGATCAGCGGGGCGAGCTCCACGGGAGCCTCGAGGCGTTCGTCGAGGTGCAGGCGGATCTCGGAGAGGAAGGACAGATCCGGGCGCAGGCCGGTCAGGACGATCACCTCGTCGACCGGGTCGAGGCGGCGGCCGTCCTCCGCGACGAGTACCAGGCCGTCGGCGGTCCGCTCGATCGCCTCGGTGCGGAAGCCGGTGACCGCGTCGGCATGCCCGTCGTCGACGGCGGCCTTGGCCGCGAGGCCGAGGGCGCCGCGGGCGGGGAGCTGGTCGGCGGTGCCGCCGCCGAAGGTGGAGCCGGAGATGCCACGGCGCAGCAGCCACGCGACGTG
>NZ_JACADT010000341.1:0-5548 GCF_013421635.1 Streptomyces sp. UH6
GCCGACGCAGTGGTTTCACCCGGCGGACGCCCGGTGGGGTCCGGAACGGTGCGGGCTCACTCCCCCGGGGCCTCCGCACTGGTCGCCAGCACAGGGAAACGCCGCGGCGCCAGGGTCAGCAGCACCACGAACGCCACCACCGCCGCCACCGCCGCGCCCAGGTACACGGCCTGCGTGGCCGCCGCGAGGGCCCGCCCCGTCGCCTCCGGCACCCCCGCGCCGCTGTCGAGCGCCCGGGTCACCGCGTCCAGGTCGCCACCGCCCAGCCGTGACGCCAGCACCCCGTTGGCCACCGCGCCGAACAGCGACGCCCCCACGGTCTGCCCCGTCTGCCGGCAGAACAGCACCGACGCCGTCGTCGTGCCCCGCTCCGACCAGCCCACCGTCGACTGCACGCCCACCAGCAGCGGCGCCGAGAACAGCCCGAGTCCCGCCCCCACCACCGCCATCAGCAGCACCGGCTGCCACACCGACCCCGGGTAGGGCAGCAGTTGGAACGCGCCGAGCGCCAACGCCGTCACCCCGATGCCCACCAGCCCCGTGTCGCGGAAACCGATCCTGCGGTACAGGTGCTGGCTGAGCGCCGCCGACACCGGCCAGGTCAGCGTCCACACCGACATCACGAACCCGGCCGCCACCGGCTCCAGGCCCAGCACGCCCTGCGCGTACGTCGGCAGGAACACCGTCGGCGCCACCATCAGCAGGCCCATCGCCCCCAGCGACAGGTTGACCGCCGCGATCGTGCGGCGCCGCCACACCCAGCCCGGGATCACCGGATCCGCGGCCCGCCGCTCGATCACCACCACCAGCGCCGCCAGCACCAGCCCCGCCCCGAACAGCAGCAGCGACGGCGCCGAGAGCCACGGCCACGCCACCCCGCCCTGCACCAGCGCCGTCAGCAGCACCCCGCCACAGGCGAAGATCGCCAGCGCTCCCGCCCAGTCGACCGGCGGCCGCGCCGCGGCGTCGGCCGCCGCCGTCCGCGGTTCCCGCAGATGGCGCACGATCATCCACAGTGCCAGCGCGCCGACCGGCAGGTTGACGAGGAAGATCCACCGCCACCCGGCGTACGCCGCCAGCAGCCCGCCGACACCAGGGCCGGCGACCGCCGACATCGCCCACACCGTCGACAGCCGCGCCTGGATCCTCGGCCGCTCCCGCAGCGGGAACAGGTCCGCCGCCAGCGTCTGCACGGTGCCCTGCAACGCGCCGCCGCCCAGCCCCTGGACCACGCGGAAGGCGATCAGCGAGCCCATGTCCCAGGCCAGCCCGCTCAGCAGCGACCCCAGCAGGAAGAGCACCGCCCCCGCGACCAGGACCGGCTTGCGGCCGAAGGTGTCGGACAGCTTGCCGTACACCGGGAGCGTGACGGTGACCGCCAGCAGGTAGCCCGAGAACAGCCAGGAGAAGTACGCGAAGCCCCCCAGGTCCCCCACGATCTGCGGGACGGCCGTGGCGACCACCGTCGAGTCCAGCGCCACCAGCCCCATGGCCAGCATCAACGCCGCCACCACCGGGCCCCGCCGCGTGGCGGCGGCCGTCGACGTCCCGGCGTCCGCCGCCCGAAGCCCCGTCCTGGCCACCAGAATCCCTTCCCCATACATCTGTCCGCCGGGGTACAGCTTGGCACCACGACCGGCCCGCGCGGCAGGGCGTACCGAACCCCGAGAAGCCTCCTCCCTGAGGCCAACTCCCCCTAGGGGAACCGCCGTAGGCACCGTCCGGGACGCCTCCACCCGCCGGACGACGCGGCCCCCGGCCCCCGCTCCCTAGCCTGGTCACACGCCCTGGGGGGAGGCGGACGGCACCAGCGGCGGTGGGGTTTACCCCCCACCGACAACTGCACCGTGCACCATCGCGCCCCGCCCCGCGGCCGAGAAGACTCGATGCGTCGGCACGGCGCGGCGCCCGGCGGGGAGGTCACCGCACCCGCACGCACCGCGGCACACCGCACGCACCGCTCCGCACCGCACGCCGCGCCGGCGCGCCCACGCACCCGGGCGCACGCTCCGACGCACACCGCACCACCCGTCCGGCACCGGCCACGGGCCGGACGTCCCACACACCGTTCATCGAACATCGAACATCGAACAAGGAGAAGCACCGTGACTTCGGCTGTGACCATCCCCAAGTCCGGGGGCACCGGGAGGACATCGGCCGTCGCCGCGCGGGCGCGGCAGGTCGTCAAGGCCTACGGCGCCGGAGAGACCCGCGTCGTCGCCCTCGACAGCATCGACGTCGACCTGATGCGCGGCGAGTTCACCGCCATCATGGGCCCCTCCGGCTCCGGCAAGTCGACCCTGATGCACTGCCTCGCCGGACTCGACACCGTCACCTCCGGCCAGATCTTCCTCGACGACACCGAGGTGACCGGCCTCAAGGACAAGAAGCTCACCCGGCTACGCCGCGACCAGGTCGGGTTCGTCTTCCAGGCGTTCAACCTCGTCCCCACCCTCAACGCCCTGGAGAACATCACCCTCCCCCTCGACATCGCCGGCCGGAAGCCGGACCAGGCGTGGCTGGACCAGGTCGTCGAGACCGTCGGCCTCGCCGGCCGCCTCAAGCACCGCCCCGCCCAGCTCTCCGGCGGCCAGCAGCAGCGCGTCGCCGTCGCCCGCGCCCTCGCGTCCCGGCCGCAGATCATCTTCGGCGACGAGCCGACCGGAAACCTCGACTCCCGGGCCGGCGCGGAGATCCTCGGCTTCCTGCGCCGCTCCGTCGACGACTTCGGCCAGACCATCGTCATGGTCACCCACGACCCGGTCGCCGCCTCCTACGCCGACCGCGTCGTCTACCTCGCCGACGGCCGCATCGTCGACGAGATGCGCACCCCCACCGCCGAGGCCGTCCTGGACCGGATGCTGCGCTTCTCCGGGGGACACCCCCAGACCCCCTCCGTCGACACCCGGGGGCGCACCTCATGAGCACCACCCGCAACGCCGTCCGCGGCTTCCTCGCCCACAAGGGACGGATGGCGCTCTCCGGCATCGCCGTCCTGCTCTCCGTGGCCTTCGTCTGCGGAACCCTGGTGTTCACCGACACGATGAACACCACCTTCGACAAGCTCTTCGCCACCACCTCCGCCGACGTCACCGTCAGCCCCGGGGACGCCGACGCAGAGAACTCCTCCAGCACCGGCGAACCACCCGTGCTGCCCGCCGCCGTCGTCGCGGACGTCGAGCGCGCCGAGGGCGTCGCCTCCGCCGAGGGCGGGGTCTTCTCCACCAACGTCACCGTCGTCGACGCCGACAAGGACAGCCTCTCCCCCACCAGCGGCGCGCCCACCATCGTCGGCAACTGGACCGACTTCGACGCCCGCACCATGGAGATCGCCGACGGCGCGGCGCCACGCGGCTCCGGCCAGGTGATGGTCGACGCCGACACCGCCGACAAGCACGGCCTCGCCCTCGGCGACACCGTCTCGGTCATCAACGTCAACGGCACCCACGCCGCGGAGATCAGCGGCGTCGCCGCCTTCACCGTCACCAACCCCGGCGCGGCGGTCTTCTACTTCGACACGCCCACCGCCCAGCAGATCCTGATCGGCGAGAAGGACGTCTTCACCGACGTCTACGTGACGGCCGCCGCCGGCCACACCGACGAGCAGGTGAAGAAGACCGTCACCGCCGCCCTCGCCGGCACCGCCGCGGGCGGCGGCTACAAGATCCTCACCGCCGACGAGGTCGGCGACGCGGCCTCCGCCGACTTCGCCGGGGTCCTCGACGTCATGAAGTACGCGATGCTCGGCTTCGCCCTGCTGGCCGCGATGGTCGGCGTCTTCCTGATCTTCAACACCTTCTCCATGCTCGTCACCCAGCGCACCCGGGAGATCGGCCTGATGCGCGCCGTCGGCTCGTCCCGGAAGCAGGTGAACCAGACCGTGCTCGCCGAAGCCCTGATCCTCGGCGTCGTCGGATCCACCCTGGGCGTGGGCGCCGGCATCGGCCTCGCCGTCCTGCTCATGGAAGCCATGGGCGCCATGGGCATGAACCTCTCCACCGACGACCTCACCATCGCCTGGACCACGCCCGTCGCGGGCGTCGTCCTCGGCGTCGTGGTCACCCTCGTCGCCGCCTACCTGCCCGCCCGTCGCGCGTCCAAGGTCTCCCCGATGGCCGCGCTGCGCGACCCCGGCATGCCCGCCGACACCCGCGCCGGACGCATCCGGCTCGCCGTCGGCACCGTCCTCACCCTGGCCGGCGCCGCCGCGCTCTACGCCACCACCCGCGCCGACGCCGCCGGGGAGGGCTCCCAGTGGCTCGGCCTGGGCATCGTCACCACGCTCGTCGGGTTCATCGTCGTCGGCCCCGTCCTCGCCTCCGGGGTCGTCCGGGTCCTGGGGCTGCTCGTCCTGCGGCTCTTCGGTCCCGTCGGACGGATGGCCGAGCGCAACGCGCTGCGCAACCCGCGCCGGACCGGCGCGACCGGGGCCGCCCTGATGATCGGGCTGGCGCTGGTCGCCTGCCTCTCCGTCGTCGGCTCCTCCATGGTGGCCTCCGCCACCGACCAGCTCGACAAGACCGTCGGCACCGACTTCATCATCCAGTCGCCCAGCGGCCAGCTGATCACCCCTCAGGCCGTCGACGCCGTCCGCGACGCCGAGGGCGTCGACCGGGTCACCGAGTACAAGCTGTTCCCCGACGCCAGGCTCACCATGCCCGACGGCCGCGTCGCGGAGAAGGAGTGGCTCAACGCCGCCGACCCGTCGTACGCGCAGGACCTGCGGACCGACACCGAGGCCGGCGACCTCGCCGACGCCTACCGGCCCGACTCCATGTCCGTCTTCGGCGACTTCGCCGAGAAGTACGGCCTCACCATCGGCTCCGAGGTGAAGGTCGACTTCCCCGGCGGCGGGACCGGCACCCTGACCGTCCGCGCCATCACCAGCGACGAGGTCACCGTCGACAAGGGCGCCCTCTACCTCTCCATCGACACGGCGGCGAAGTACGTCCCCGCGGAGAAGATGCCGCTGGACTCGATGGTCTTCGCCGGCGCGCGGGACGGGCAGGAGGACGCCGCGTACACCGCTCTCAAGGCCGCCCTCGACGACTACCCGCAGTACCAGGTCATGGACCGGACCGACTACAAGGAGGCGCTCCAGGACCAGATCGGGCAGATGCTGAACATCGTCTACGCGCTGCTCGCGCTCGCGGTGATCGTCGCGGTCCTCGGGGTGGTCAACACGCTCGCCCTGTCGGTCGTCGAGCGCACCCGGGAGATCGGCCTGATGCGGGCGATCGGGCTCTCCCGGCGGCAGCTGCGGCGGATGATCCGGCTGGAGTCCGTGGTCATCGCGCTCTTCGGCGCGCTGCTGGGGCTCGGTCTGGGCATGGGCTGGGGCACGGCCGCCCAGCAGCTCCTCGCGCTGGAGGGGCTCACGGTGCTGGAGGTGCCGTGGCCGACGATCCTCGCCGTCTTCGCCGGGTCGGCGGTGGTGGGCCTCCTCGCCGCCCTCGCCCCCGCCTTCCGCGCGGGCCGCATGAACGTCCTCGGCGCCATCGCCACGGAGTGACCCTCCCGCCGCCTCCACCAGGCCCCGCCCGGACCC
>NZ_JACADT010000342.1:0-5545 GCF_013421635.1 Streptomyces sp. UH6
CCCCCCGGCGCCCCCGGCATGCCGCCCGCCCCCGGGACGCCCGGCGCCCCCGGCATCCCCGGCCAGCAGGCATACACCGGTGTCCCCGGCACCCCGCAGACCCCCGGGGTCCTGGGCGCGCTCAACCTGTACAAGGAGAAGCCCACCGGTCAGCGCTGGACCCAGCAGAACGAGAAGCTGGTCCGCGTCGACCTCAGCGTCGGCGGCCAGCCCGTCCTCGCCCGCCAGGGCAGCATGGTCCTGTACCAGGGCAAGGTCGAGTTCGGCTACAAGGGCGCCGGCTTCAGCGGCCGGATCGTCGGCAACGCCACCGGCCAGGAGATGCAGCTGATGCGCTGCGGCGGCTACGGCCAGGTGTTCCTCGCGGAGAGCGCCGCCCACCTGCACACCGTGGAGCTCCAGGGCGACGCCCTGTGCGTGTCGGCGGAGAACGTGCTCGCCTTCGACGAGTCCCTCCAGTACGAGGTCCGCCGCGTCGAGGGCCACGGCATCCCCGGTGGCGCCCTGTTCACCATGCAGTTCCAGGGCACCGGCACGCTGGTCCTCAAGACGCACGGCGTCCCCGTGGTGCTGCCGGTCACGCCGACCACCTTCGCCGACGCCAACGCGGTGGTGGCCTGGTCGGCCGCCGCCCAGGTCATCGTCTCCAGTCAGGTGCGGATGCGGCGCAACGCCTACCCGGGCGACACCGGGGAGAGCGTCAACCTGCAGTTCCGGGGCGCCCCCGGCAACTTCATCGTCGTCCAGCCGTACGAGGTCTGAGGGAGCCCGTCATGAACCAGCAACTCGCGGGCCATGCCCCCGCACCCGTCGTCGCCCGCATGGAGAACCACGGGACCCACATGGCGAAGATCGCCATGCAGACCGGCCACGACGTGCTCGCCAGGGTGGGGTCGATGGTCGCCTACGAGGGCTTCGTGCAGTACGAGCCCAACCCGCCGGCCGTTCGGCAGATCGCCAAGGACTGGGTCACCGGCGAGGGCGCCGCGCTCATGCGCTGCCACGGCGACGGCATCCTGTACCTGGCGGACTACGGCGCCGACGTCGTCGTGATCAACCTCAACGGCGAGGCCATCTCGGTCAACGCCACCAACTTGCTCGCCTTCGACGCCCACCTGAAGTGGGGCGTCGAGCGGGTGAAGGGCATGGCCAAGTTCGCCGGCCAGGGGCTGTGGAACACCCGGATCGAGGGGCAGGGCTGGGTGGCGATCACCTCCCGCGGAACCCCCATCGTGGTCGACTGCGGCGGCGGCGAGGACGAGACCTACGTCGACCCGGACGCGCTGATCGCCTGGTCCCCGAACCTCAAGGTCAAGGGCAAGCGCAGCTTCAAGGCGTCCTCGCTGATCGGCCGCGGCAGCGGCGAGGCCTTCCAGATGGCCTTCTCCGGCCAGGGCATCGTCGTCGTCCAGCCGAGCGAGGACAGCACCGACCGACTCCGGATCCGGGGCTGAGGGGGAGAACGACCGATCATGCAGAGCTCGATTTTCGCCTACAACGAGCAGCAGACCCAGGAACCGTGGAGTCTGCAGAACAGCCAGATGCTCCGCGTCCTCGTCGACGGCAACAACGACGTCCTGGCCCGCAAGGGGTCCATGGTCGCCTACCAGGGCCTCGTCGAGTTCGACGCCGAGTACCGGACGGCCAACCAGCGCAACGCCCGCCGCCGCACCGGCGAGGGCCTCGACCTGATGCGCTGCCACGGTCAGGGCACCGTCTTCCTGTCCAACCTCGCGCAGTACATCCATGTGGTGGACGTCGACCAGGACGGCCTCACCGTCGACAGCTCCTACGTCCTGGCCATGGACTCGGCGCTGCACCACGAGGTCATCGCGGTCGACAGCCTGTACGGCATCTCCGGTTCGGGGAAGTACCAGCTCAACATCTCCGGCCGGGGCAAGGTCGCGCTGATGACCTCCGGCGCGCCGCTGATGCTCCAGGTCACGCCGGACCGGTACGTCAACGTGGACGCCGACGCGGTGATCGCCTGGTCGACCTCGCTGCGGGTGCAGATGCAGGCGCAGACCCACTCCTCGGGCGTCTGGCGGCGCCGCGGCAACACCGGCGAGGGCTGGGAGCTCAGCTTCATGGGCACCGGTTACGCGCTGGTGCAGCCCAGCGAGCTCCTGCCGCCGCAGAACGCGCAGATCGGCTCGGGCGTCGCCGCCCAGTTCGGCATGGGCCAGCAGGGCGCGCGGGGACAGAACCAGAACAACGTCTGGAACTGACGGCGTGCGAAGGGGGCGGCCACCGGTGCCGGTGGCCGCCCCCTTCGCCGTCGGGCCTCACAGCCGGGCGCGGGTGGCCTCCACCAGGCGGACCACCGAGGTGTCCGCGACGCCCGCGACCTCGTCGTAGCGGAACCAGCGCAGGTCCAGCGACTCGTCGCTGATGGCCTCCACCGCCCCGCCCGGCGCCAGCGCGGCGTACTGGACGTCCAGGTGCCAGGCGCAGGGCGTGTGGTGCCGGTCCAGCCGCACCGGAACCTCCTCCAGCAGGCGCAGCCCGGCGATGCCGGACTCCTCCGTCGCCTCACGCAGCGCCGCCCCGGCCAGGGTGGTGTCACCGGGCTCGCAGTGACCGCCCATCTGGAGCCACATCCGCAGCTTGCGGTGGAAGGTCAGCAGCACCCGGCCGCCCTCCGGGTCGATCACCAGGGCACTCGCCGTGACGTGCCCGTCGGAGCACGCGCGCCACATGCCGTCGGCGTGCTCGTCCAGGTGCTTCCGGTACAGCAGGCGGAGCTCCTCCTGGGAGTCCGTCGCGGTCTCCAGGCCGTCCAGCACCCGGACGGCGTCGTCGTGCAGGGTCACTCGGAGCCGTCGCCCTTCCGGTCGTCGCCGGCGTCACCGCCCGCGTCTCCCTTCGAACCGCCCGTCGGACCGTCCTTCGGGCCGCCCCCGGAACCGTCCCTCGGGCCGCCCTCGGATCCGTCCTCCGGACGCTCCGGGGCCTTCGCGCCGCCGGCCGCCTCGCCGAGCATCTTGTCCCACTCGGAGAAGTCCATGTGCTCCCGGTGGACGAACCCGTCCGGGTCGTCCAGGTCGGTGGCGGTGGGCAGCATGTCGGGGTGCGCCCAGAGCGCGTCCCGGCCGTCCACGCCGCGCGCGTCGGTCAGCGAGGCCCACAGCCGGGAGGCGTCCCGCAGCCGGCGCGGACGCAGCTCCAGGCCGATCAGCGTGGCGAAGGTCTGCTCCGCCGGGCCGCCGGAGGCGCGACGGCGGCGCAGCGTCTCGCGCAGCGCCCCCGCCGACGTCAGGCGCGGCGTGGCGGCGGCGTGCACCACCGCATCCACCCAGCCCTCGACCAGCGCCAGAGCCGTCTCCAGGCGGGCCAGAGCGGCCTTCTGCTCCGGGGTGTCCTCGGGCTGGAACATGCCCTGCTGGAGTGCCTCCTGCAGCTGCTCCGGGTTCTGCGGGTCGAACTGGCCGACCACGTCCTCCAGCTTCGAGGTGTCCACCTTGATGCCGCGCGCGTAGCCCTCGACCGCGCCGAACAGGTGCGACCGCAGCCACGGCACATGGGCGAAGAGCCGCTGGTGGGCGGCCTCCCGCAGGGCCAGGTAGAGGCGGACCTCCTCCTGCGGCACGCCCAGGTCCTTGCCGAACGTCTCCACGTTCCGGGGGAGCAGCGCCGCCTTGCCGGCCGGCCCGAGCGGCAGGCCGATGTCGGTCGAGCCGACGACCTCGCCCGCCAGCACGCCCACGGCCTGGCCGATCTGGGCGCCGAACATGGCGCCGCCCATCGAGCGCATCATGCCGAGCAGCGGGCCCGCCATGGCCTGCATCTCCTCGGGCAGCACCTGGCCCATGGCGGTGCCGACGCGCTCGGCGACCGGGTCGACGAGCTCCTTCCACGCGGGCAGGGTCGCCTCGACCCACTCCGCGCGGCTCCAGGCCAGGGTCGTCGCCGCGCCGGAGGGCAGGGAGGTCACCCCGTCCAGCCACACGTCGGCGAGGCGGACGGCCTCCTCGACGGCGGAGCGCTCGGCGGGGCCGATGCTGGCGTCCTTGGTTCCGTCCGGCGCGCCCTGGGAGACCGCCTGGCGGGCGATCTGCTTGGCCATGTCCCAGTTCACCGGGCCGCCCTCGTAGGAGAGCATCTGGCCCAGCTGCTGGAAGGCGGCGCCCAGATCGGCGGGGTTCATGCCACCGGCGTTCGGGGCCCCGAAGGACCCGAAAAGGGACGCGAACGGATTGTCCCCGCCCGCGCCACCGAAGCCTCCTGCTCCCGGCGCGCCGAAACCGAACGGGTTGGCCGGTTCCTGCCCGCCGCCGCTCTGCTGGTCCTTCTTCTTGCCCTCGTCGCCGTCGTCCGGCTCCTCCGGCGGAAGGCCGAATCCGAATGGATTGTCACTCACGGGGGTTCCTCGGCTGGTAGGGCCACCGGTTTTCCTCCGGCGGCGCGGCTGCCCGACAACACCACCCAGCGTAGACACCCCGGCCCGATAGAGCCTTGATGCTCCGCCGACCATCGGCCTGCGGCAGGATGGATGGCACCTGGTTCGTACACGCGGCACGCGCGTTCCTCTCGAGACAACCGCTGGAGACGCCTGGTGAGTTCCCCAGATCCGCAGGTTCGCGCAGCGCGAAACGCCCCGGCCGACGCGCCGTCGGCCCCTGCCCCCGGCACGCGGGGCCCGGTGGTGGCCGTCACCGGCGCGGCCTCCGGCGTCGGAGCGCTGCTGACCGAGCGGCTCGCCGCCTCGCCGGAGATCCGGCAGGTGGTGGCCCTGGACGAGCGGCGCGGCGACTGCGCCGCCGCGCTCTGGCACGTCCTCGACATCCGTGACCCGGCCCTCGCCGAGCGGCTGCGCGGGGTGGACGTGGTCGTCCACCTGGCGGTCGACCTCGACCTGGAGACCGACCCCGCGGCCCGCACCGCCTACAACGTGCGCGGGACCCAGACGGTGCTCACCGCGTCCGCCGCGGCCGGGGTGCGGCGGGTGGTGCTCTGCACCTCCGCCATGGTCTACGGGGCGCTGCCGGACAACGAGCTGCCGCTGGCCGAGGACGCCGAGCTGAGGGCCACCGCCGAGGCCACCGCCGTCGGCGACCTGCTGGAGATCGAGCGGCTGGGCCGCCGGGCGCCGCGTGCCCATCCGGGTCTCAACGTGACCGTGCTGCGGCCCGCCGTGCTGGTCGGCGGGGGCACCGACACGGCGCTGACCAGGTACTTCGAATCACCGCGGCTGCTGGTGGTGGCCGGGTCGCGGCCCGCCTGGCAGTTCTGCCACGTCGACGACCTGTGCTCGGCCCTGGAGTACGCGGTGCTGGAGAAGGCCGACGGCGAGCTGGCCGTCGGCTGCGACGGCTGGCTGGAGCAGGAGGAGGTCGAGGAGCTCAGCGGCATCCGCCGGATGGAGCTGCCGTCCGCGGTGGCGCTCGGCGCGGCGGCGCGGCTGCACCGGATCGGGCTGACGCCGTCCCCGGCGGGTGACCTGGCCTACACGATGTATCCGTGGGTGGTCAGCGGCAGCCGGCTGCACGACGCCGGGTGGCGGCCGCGCTGGAGCAACGAGGAGGTGCTCGCCGAGCTGCTGGCC
>NZ_JACADT010000343.1:0-5543 GCF_013421635.1 Streptomyces sp. UH6
CGGAAGCGGTCCAGCATGCCGCGGGCGCCCGCCGGGTCGGTGAGGACCGCGTCCAGGCGGCGCAGCGCGTCGTAGCCGGTGGTGCCGGCCACCGGCCAGCTCTCCGGGAGGCGCTCGTCCTCGGCGAGGATCTTCTCCACCACGGTCCAGCGGCCGCCGGTGGCCTTCTCCAGCCGTCGCAGGTAGGCCCCGGGGTCGGCCAGGCCGTCGGGGTGGTCGATGCGCAGCCCGTCGACCACGCCCTCCTCGAGCAGCTGAAGGATCTTGCCGTGGGTGGCGTCGAAGACCTCCGGGTCCTCCACCCGGACACCGATCAGTTCCGAGACGGTGAAGAAGCGCCGGTAGCCGAGTTCGGTGCGGGCCAGCCGCCACCAGCCGAGGCGGTACCACTGGGCGTCCAGCAGCTCCGGCAGCGGCAGTCCCTCGGTGCCGTCGCGGAGCGGGAAGGCGTGGTCGTGGTAGCGCAGCACCTCCCCGTCGACCCGCAGGTGCGGAAGCTCGGCGCCGAGCGGGCCGCCGAGCACCGGCAGCAGCGTCCGGCCGCCGCCGGCCTCCCAGTCGATGTCGAACCAGGAGGCGTAGGGGGAGCCGGGGCCCTTGCGCAGGACCTCCCACAGCGGGCGGTTGTGCCGGGGCACCATCGCCATGTGGTTCGGCACGATGTCGACGACCAGCCCCAGCCCCTGGGCGCGGGCGGCGCGGGAGAGGGAGCGCAGGCCCTCCTCCCCGCCCAGTTCCTCCCGTACCCGGGCCGGGTCGGTCACGTCGTAGCCGTGGGTGGAGCCGGGGACGGCCTCCAGGACCGGTGAGAGATGGAGGTGCGAGACGCCGAGGGCGGCGAGGTGGGGTACGGCGACCTCGGCCGCCGCGAAGGGGAAACCGGGCTGCAACTGCAGCCGGTAGGTCGAGGTGGGCGCGCGGGAGTCCATGGAGGGGATGTACCCCGGGATGCGCCGGGGGCCGCCGTCTTCCGCCGGACGTGTGACGGGAGGGACGAGACGTGTGACGGGAGGGATGAACGGGGCGGGTGGGAAGCAGGACCCGGGCCGGCGGGAGGGAGGACCCGGGCGGCCGGGCGGGAGGAACGGGGGGCGGCCGGGAGACTCCACGCGGGAGCCGTCCCGGCCGCGGGGGGCCCTCGGACGGGCGGGGCCGGCAGGGCGTCAGGCGGGCCGTCGGAGCACGGTCAGGGCGCGGTCGGTCAGGGTCAGCCGCTCGCCGGCCCGCAGCTTGACCCCACCGCCCTCCGGCACACCCTCCGCCAGGGCCGTGTCGACGACCACCTGCCACTGCTGCCCGTGGTCGTCGGGCAGCGTGAACTCCAGGGGCTGCGGCGAGGCGTTGAAGAGCAGCAGGAACGAGTCGTCGGTGACCCGCTCGCCGCGCGGCCCCGGTTCCGAGATGGCGTTGCCGTTGAGGAACACGGTCAGCGCGCTGGCCGGCGCGGACTCCCAGTCCTCCCGGGTCATCTCGGCGCCCTCCGGGGTGAACCAGGCGATGTCGGAGAGCTCGTCGTGGGTGCCCTCGACCGGACGGCCGTGGAAGAAACGGCGGCGGCGGAACACCGGATGGTCGCGGCGCAGCCACACCATCGACCGCGTGAACTCGCGGATCCGCAGGGCCTCCTCGTCGAAGTCCTCGTCGCCGCCCCCGGACGGCCAGGGCACCCAGGCCAGTTCGCTGTCCTGGCAGTAGGCGTTGTTGTTGCCGTGCTGGGTGCGGGCGAACTCGTCGCCGTGACTGATCATCGGCACGCCCTGGGAGAGCATCAGGGTGGCGATGAAGTTGCGGATCTGACGCCCGCGCAGCGCGCGCACCCCGGGGTCGTCGGTGTCGCCCTCGGCGCCGCAGTTCCAGGAGCGGTTGTGGCTCTCGCCGTCGCGGTTGTCCTCACCGTTGGCCTCGTTGTGCTTGCCGTTGTAGGACACCAGGTCGCGCAGGGTGAAACCGTCGTGGCAGGTGACGAAGTTGACCGAGGCGAGGGGGCGGCGGCCGTCGTCCTGGTACAGGTCGGAGGACCCGGTCAGCCGGGAGGCGAACTCGGCCAGGGTGCGCGGCTCGCCCCGCCACAGGTCGCGCACGGTGTCGCGGTACTTGCCGTTCCACTCGGTCCACAGCGGCGGGAAGTTGCCCACCTGGTAGCCGCCCTCGCCGACGTCCCAGGGCTCGGCGATCAGCTTCACCTGGGAGACCACCGGGTCCTGCTGGACCAGGTCGAAGAAGGAGGACAGCCGGTCCACCTCGTGGAACTGCCGGGCCAGAGTGGCGGCCAGGTCGAAGCGGAAGCCGTCGACGTGCATCTCGGTGACCCAGTACCGCAGCGAGTCCATGATCATCTGAAGGACGTGCGGGGACCGCATCAGCAGGCTGTTGCCGGTTCCCGTGGTGTCCATGTAGTAGCGCGGGTCGTCCGTCAGCCGGTAGTAGGAGGGGTTGTCCAGGCCGCGGAACGACAGCGTGGGGCCCAGGTGGTTGCCTTCCGCGGTGTGGTTGTAGACCACGTCGAGGACGACCTCGATCCCGGCCCCGTGCAGCGCCCGCACCGCGGACTTGAACTCCAGGACCTGCTGCCCGCGGTCGCCCCAGGAGGCGTAGGCGTTGTGCGGGGCGAAGAAGCCGATGGTGTTGTAGCCCCAGTAGTTGCTCAGCCCCAGGTCCACGAGCCGGTGGTCGTTCACGAACTGGTGGACCGGCATCAGCTCCAGCGCGGTCACGCCCAGGTCCGTCAGGTGCTCCAGGATCGCCGGATGGGCCAGCGCCGCGTAGGTGCCGCGCAGTTCCTCCGGGAGCGCCGGATGGGTCATCGTCAGGCCCTTCACATGGGCCTCGTAGATCACCGTCTCGTGGTACGGGGTGCGCGGCGGCCGGTCGTCGCCCCAGTCGAAGTACGGGTTCACCACCACCGACGTCATCGTGTGCGGCGCCGAGTCCATGTCGTTGCGGCTGTCCGGCGCCCCGAAGCGGTACCCGTACACCTCCTCGCCCCAGTCGATCGAGCCGGAGACCGCCTTGGCGTACGGGTCCAGCAGCAGCTTCGCCGAGTTCGTCCGCAGCCCGCGCTCGGGCGCGTAGGGACCGTGCACCCTAAAGCCGTAGCGCTGACCGGGCATCACCCCCGGCAGGTACGCGTGGCGGACGAACGCGTCGCTCTCGCGCAGTTCGACGGCCGTCTCCGAGCCGTCGTCGTGGAGCAGACACAGCTCGACGCGCTCGGCGGCCTCCGTGAAGACCGCGAAATTGGTGCCGGCGCCGTCGTACGTGGCACCCAGTGGATACGCCTCTCCGGGCCAGACCTGCATGGATTCGACTCTCCCAGGTGGATGCGGATCTACGGCACCTCTTCGTGGCGATTCTTCCCGAAAGAAGACGAAGCACGCGCCGTCCGTGCGGATTCGGTACCCCGGGTCAACGTCCTTCCCCGAAACCTCACCCGGAAAGGCGACGCGAATGATGAAGGACGCCGTACCGCCGCGAAAGAAGCGGAATCGGCCATTCTGACCCCCGGCCCGCCCGGACGGCCGCCGACAGGCCCCCGACCACCGCCGATGCAGTATGAAAAGACTCACTCCGTCTCCCTGGCGCTGCTGGAACAGGCGTGCAGAATGCGGTAGTTGAGGAACGAGCCTGTGCATCCGGCTGCACCGCCCGCGAACCCGGAGTAATCTTTCTTGATCATTGAAGAGGACGGCTCCAGGGGGAGCGGAAGGCGGTGCACGGGTGGGCTCGGGAGGCCTGGAGTTGCCCCCTGGCGACAACGGTCGCGAGGCGAACTCCGCAGACGCCCCGCCCGGCGCGGTGTCACTCGCCCGGCCGATGGAGGCCGCCATCGGGCCGGAGCTGGAGTGGGGTGCCGACGCCTGGAGCGAGGTGCGCACCCGCGCCCAGCGGGCCGGCCGCGCCTACATCTGGCTGAATCTGGTCGAACAGCGGATGCGGGCCGTGGTGGCCGCCGTACTGCGCCCCGTCTACGAGCCGGTGCACGGCGACGACTGGGTGGTCGCCGCCGCCGGCCCCGCCGGGCAGGAGTGGGTGCAGCGCGCCGTCGCCGTCCGCGAGGTCAGCCGCCGCAAGGGCTACCTCCTCGACCCGGCCGACGACAACGTGCTCAGCTTCCTGACACTCCCGCAGCTACGCGAGTTGACCGTCCAGCACTGGCCCTGCTTCGAGCCCTACTTCGACGACCGCCGCGAACTCGAACTGGCGCTGGACGAGCTCGAGGTCGCCCGCAACGTCGTCACCCGCAACCGCGCGCTCTCCGAGGCCGTCCTCGCCCAGGCCGAACGCGCCTCCGCGCGGCTGCTCGACATGCTCGGCTCCGGCGGTGACGTGCCCTCCGCCCGCCGGCTGCCCGTCGACGCGGTCGAGGACCTGGTCGGTGACCGGTACGCCGACGTGGTCGCCGTGCACCCCGACCGGGTGCGGCTGCTGCGCCACTTCCCCGCCGAGGACATCTTCGGCGGGGCGCGCCGCCTGGACGCCATCGGCATCGGCCTCAACCTGCTGGTGCAGAACTTCTCCGGCCGGCGGCTGGTCCGCCTGGCCGAGTCCGGCACCCGGGTGCGGCTGCTCTTCCTCAACCCCGCCTCCAGCGCCGTCCGCCGTCGCGAGCGCGAACTGGGCATCAAGCGGGGCGAGCTGGGCCGGGCGGTGGAGATGAACATCCTGCACATGCGGCGGGTGCGGGCCAGGCTGCGCGACCCGGGCGCCTTCGAGATCCAGGTCTACGACGAGACGCCGCGGTTCACGGCCTACCTGGTCGACGGGGACGGTGCCGACGGGATCGCGGTCGTCCAGTCCTACCTGCGGCGCACCCGGGGCATGGAGGCCCCGGTGATGCTGCTGCGCAACGGCGGACGGGTGGTCAGGTCGGGTGCCCCCGAGGAGGGCGCCCTGTTCCCCACCTACCGCGAGGAGTTCGAGGTGGCCTGGGCGGATTCGCGGCCGGTGTCCTGATTCGGGATGCCCCGTTTCCGGCGGGGATGTAGCGGTACGGGAGGCGGTGCGGCCCGGGCGTTGTCAGTGGCGCGTGCGAAGGTGAGGAACACCTGGGGGACGCATCACCACGAGAAGGGGGCCGCCATGGGCTGGCACCACGCACCGCTGATCGGCTTCGACCTGGAGACCACCGGCACCGACCCGCACGAGGCGCGCATCGTCACCGCCGCCGTGCTCGAGGTCAGGGAGGGCGAGACCGCCGGGCGCCGGGAGTGGCTCGCCGATCCGGGCATGGAGATCCCCGCCGAGGCGGTCGCCGTGCACGGTATCACCAACGAGCGGGTGACGGCCTGCGGTCTGCCCGCCGACCGGGTGGCCGACGAGGTGGCCGGCGTGCTCACCTCCTACTGGCAGGCGGGCATACCGGTCGTGGTCTACAACGCGGCCTTCGACCTCACGCTGCTCTCCGCGGAACTCCGCCGCCACGGCCTGCCCTCACTGCGCGAGCGGCTGGGCGGCCAGGACCCGGCGCCGGTCGTCGACCCGTACACGGTCGACCGGGCCGTCGACCGCTACCGCCGCGGCAAGCGCACGCTGGAGGCGGTCTG
>NZ_JACADT010000344.1:0-5542 GCF_013421635.1 Streptomyces sp. UH6
GCGCGTTCGACGGGACCGTACCGGCGCCGCCCGCCACCGCCGTGCCCGGCCCGCAACCGGCCAACTCCCCACCGCAGCAGGGTGCACAGGAGGTGCGGCCCTACGAACAGGTGCCGATCGGCCACGGCCTGCGGATGGCGCTGCTGCCGGAGGGGCGGCAGAACTACGTGGTCGGCCAGGGCGACCTGACCCGGCCCATCGAGCTCGCCCGGGCCCACGCGGGCGGCGACAGCCTGGCCGTCGACGGCATCAGCGCCGGCACGAACACGGTGGCGCGGGGAGTGGTGTGCACGGGCGCCTTCCGCACCCGCACCGCACCCGCCCGACTGGTGATACAGGTCGGCAACGGCACGCCGCACGAGGCCCGGATGCTCGTTCTGCGTGGCGACCCGGGCTGGGGCACCTACCACGCGTTCCTCGACGGCGTGCCTCAGGACGCCACGCTCACCGTCACGGCGCTCGCGCCGGACGGCCACGTCCTGGCCCGGCTGCGCACGGAAACACCACGCTGAGACCGTGAGCTGCCACGAGGTGCGCGGCATCCCGCGGGTTCGCCCTGGTCGTCATCTCCCGGTGCCGCAGGTCAGGCCGACAGACGATCGCGAGGGATCGGCAGGGCCCCATCCGCCTCGTGTGATGCTGATGCCATGACTGATCACCGTGACGTTGCCATCGTCCGCTGGCCAGGCCAGACCCCTTCGGTCGGAGACGGCCTGGCCGCTTTGCTGGCCGCCTACCATCTCCGGACGGAGGCCGAGAAGGGCGAACCGGTAGCCGATGTGGACCACCTGCCGGACCGCTACCGGGCAGAGGTCACCGACCCTCGGACCGCATTGGCCGGCGATGTCGTTCTGGTGGCCCTCCAGGAGGATGCCGCTGTGGGGTGCCTGGTGGTGACCTCTGCGGACAACGGGCAGTCGGAGATCAAGAGGCTCTGGACCGACCCGGAGTCCCGTGGCCAAGGCATTGCGTCGGCCTTGCTCGGTGCCGCGCTCCGTCACGCTGCGGAAAGCGGCGTGCGCACCGTCCGGCTCTCGGTGTGGGAATGGCGGACCGGTGCCATCGCTCTGTACGAGCGGCTCGGCTTCACCGTCACCCAGTCCCGGGACGGGCGGAAGCAACTGGTGTGCATGCAGCGCACGCTGTGAGCGGTGCGGCCCAGCCTGCTGAGGCCACCCCGGTTCAGTCCGACTCGCCCACGGCGCGGTCCAGCAGCGCCGCCGCCAGGGTGCGGGCGTGCGCCAGCCGCCTGCCGTCACCCTCCAGGCCGGCCCGCGCCATCGCACCCTCCAGAAGGAAGGACAGGTGCTCCGCCAGCGCGCCGGCCTCTCCGGGGCGCCCGGGCAGCAGCTGCCCGAGGTGGCCGCCGATCAATTCCTCCACCGTCTCCTTGTGGCGGCGTACGACATCCCGCCCGGCGTCCCCGGCGGGCAGCTCGGCCGCCACGTTGAGCAGGCCGCAACCACGGAAACCCGTCTCACGGGCGGCCTCCGCGGAATCGGCGTACGTGTCGAAGACGGCCAGGACCGCCTCGCGGGGGCCCGCCGTCCGCTCCAGCCGAGTGCGGTACATCGCGAACCACTCCTCATGCCGGGCGTCGAGACAGGCCCTGACCAGCTCAGCCTTGGAGGAGAAGTTGTTGTACAGACTCGTCTTGGCCACGCCGGCCTCGGCGATGACCGTGTCGATCCCGGTGGCTGTGACACCGTCGGCGTAGAAGCGGCGTGCGGCCGTCACCAGCAGACGTTCCCGGGCCGGCCGCCGCCTGCCGCCCGCCGCCGCTCCCGCCTTGACCTCGCTCATCCCGCGCCTCCCGATGACGACGGACAGACAGTTCGACTGTGGTGCCGTCCATGCCAACTGTACAGACCTGTACAGTTTGGCTGAGGGGCACATCTCCACAGTCGGGAGTCGACCGCATGCACCTCCTGCCCAGTGACCTGATCGTCGATGGAGTCCGTATCTCCTACCGCGACCGCGGGGAGGGCGAGCCGGTGGTGTTCATCCACGGCACACCCTCGTACTCGTACGAGTGGCGGAACGTCGTGCCGCACGTCGAGGCCGCCGGCCACCGCGCCATCACCTACGACCTGCCGGGCTACGGGCGGTCCGAGCGTCCCGTGGACCGCGACACCTCGGTCGCCGCTCAGACGGACCTGCTGGGGGGTCTGCTCGATGTCCTGGGCATCGAGCAGGCGACCGTCGTCGCCCACGACATCGGCGGCGCCATCGGTCTGCGGTTCGCCATCGCCCGCCCCGAGCGGGTACGGCGGCTGATGCTCATCGACACCGTCAGCTACGACTCCTGGCCCTCCGCGACCTGGCGGAAGATCATCGACGAGCGGCTGGAGGAGCACATGCAGCTGCCGCAGGACGCGTTCGACGCCCTGCTCACCCGGCAACTGGAGATGACGGTGGGCGACGGTGCAGCCACGATGACCGGTGACGTCCTCAAGGCGTACCTGGCACCCCATCGGTCGGCGCTGGGCCGGGTCTCCTTCTTCGAGCATCAGGTACGGCACTACGACTCCCGGTACACCGAAGAGATCACCGGCCAGCTCGCGTCCCTGACCATGCCCGTCCGAATCCTCTGGGGCGAACGCGACCAGTGGCAGCCCCTGGCCTACGCACAGCGACTTGCCGAGGACATTCCCGGTGCCCGCCTCACCGTCGTCCCCGGCGCCGGACACTTCGTCATGGAGGACGCACCCGAGCGCGTCACGGAAGAGGTCCTCGACTTCCTCGCCGACTAGGAACGGTTGCATCAGGGCGTGTACTCGGACGCGATCGACGGGCCGGGTGAGGAGCGCGAGCCGGATAGGGTGCCCCCGAAGTCCAGGCATGAGGGGGATCTCGTTGGAGCGACGGAAGCTGATCGGGATCGGCGCAGGGCTGGCGGTCCTCCCCGCGTGGTGGGCCCTGCGCCAGTCGGCCTTGGCCCTGCGTCAGGAGGCGAGCGGGGCCAAGGCCGACTGGCGCACCGACACCACACCGCTGGAGCGGGCGTTCCCGCTGCTGGGCCCGCTCACCGACGCCAAGTGGGTGAGCAGTCGGGACGGCGACGACCGGGGGATACCGTCGCCGGAACTGGTGATCTCGGGCTTCGCCCGGCTGGCACCGGGGCGACTTGCCGCGCTGACGGCGGCCCACGCCTTCGTCTCCGAGGGGCCTGCCGATGACTTCACCTCGTGGTTCGAGAAGCCTCTCAAGGGCGAGGGGCCGGAGAACCCCCGGTGGATCCGGTCGAACGAGCTCGACCGCGATGGCGCCGGCTACGCCACCGAACTGTGGTTCGACCGTCGCAGCGACACCGTCCGCTTCTGGGCACTCAACCCGTACGGCCAGGGCCTGTCCGACGTGGTGATCACTGGGCTCGATCGCGCCGCGTAGGTGGAGCCCCGGCGGGGTGGCGATCGGGGGTCTTGCGTGTGATATGGGCGACCGCCGTGTGAGCCCCTCCTCCTGCGGTTGGCGGCACGGCGCCCTGTTCCCGATACCGGCGGCCCGGCAGATGCACACCGGCGGGACCGGTTCCCACCGGGAACAGCCCTGGTGAGGCAGCGTCGGTTCGCGGGGGTCGCCCACCGGCAGATCAGCTCATGGTGTTGGCCGCCGTCAGGCAGCAGACAACTGCTTGACCCTGCCGCTGGCGGCAGGGTTGAACGATGACCGGCATGAACAGCACACCACCACGGAACAGCAGGGTCGTCGCCATCACCGGGGCCGGCACCGGGATCGGCCGGGCCACCGCCCGCGCCTTCGCCGCGGAGGGCGCCCACGTGATCGCGATCGGACGGCGCACCGAACCGCTCGAGGAGACCGCCGCCGGGCACCACCGGATCACACCCCTGGCGGCCGACATCACCTCCGAGGACGGGCCCGAGCGCATCGTCCAAGCCGTACGGGAGACACATGGCCGACTGGACGTCCTGGTCAACAACGCCGGCATCGTGCGCAGCGGCGCCCTCGGCACGCTGAGCCCGGACACCATCGCGTCTCAGCTCGCCACCAACCTCGTCGCTCCCCTCCTGCTGGCCCAAGCCGCGCTACCTCTCCTGGAGACGGCGCGCGGGGTGATGGTCAACGTCAGTACGTCGGTGGGGCAGCGGGCCTGGCCAGGCAACTCGGTCTACGCCGCGACCAAGACAGCCCTGGAATCGCTGACCCGCAGCTGGGCGGTCGAGTTGGCGCCCCGCGGGATCCGGGTCGTGACGGTCGCCCCGGGCGCGATCGACACCCCCATCGGCGAACATCAGGGCCTGACACCGGAACGCATGGCCGCAGTACGGGAATGGCAGACGGCACGCACCCCGCTGGGCCGGGTCGGCCGACCCGAGGAGGTGGCCTGGGCGATCACCCAACTTGCCGCACCGGCGGCATCGTTCGTCACCGGAGTCGTACTCCCGGTCGACGGCGGAGCGGTCGTGGCGTGATAGGAGTGGCCCGGGAGGTGGGGCGGTTGCAGATCGGCGAGCTGGCCAAGGCGACCGGGACGACCGCGCGTGCGCTACGGCACTACGAGCAGGCGGGATTGATCTCCTCCGAGCGGGCCCCCAACGGCTATCGCGTCTACGAGGAGGGGGCGTCGGTGCGGGTGCGCAACATCCGCTACCTGCTGGCCGCCGGACTCACCCTGGACGACGTGCGCGTGTTCCTGCCCTGCCTGGACGGTGATGTGGCTGCCGCACCGCCGTCCGACAAGGGTCTGCGGGTTGCTCTGGAACGGCTGGCAGTCCTGAACGAACGGATCGCCGCGCAGACCGAGGCCCGTGACCGGCTGGAAGCGGCACTTCGGCAGAGAACCGGCGGTCTGACGCTCCCAGCGGCCTGACCGGCGATCTCGGCGCGGAGGTCGAGGAACTCCCGGAGCACGACGAGACGGACAAGGCCCCGTCGGACACGGCTCCTGCCCGGCTGCCGGGCGTGGCCGATACGGATGTCCGCGCTCGGCAGGCCCTGGCCGGGCCGCCGAGAGGGGCTGAGGGAACCGCTTCGGCGCGATGGGCGAAGAGCAGGTGAAAGCCCAAGTGTTCGAGCATCGTCCCTTGGACGAGAGGAGCCCCGATGACCGTCGGACCAGGCGTCGACATCGGCACCGCGCGTGCCGATGCCGAGAGCGACGCCTCAGTGATCGCGCGGTCCCGGGACGAACCCGAGGCGTTCGCCGCGCTCTTCGACCGGCACGCCGACGCCGTGCACCGCTACGCGGCCCGCCGCCTCGGCGGCGAGGCCGCCGACGACCTCGTGGCGGAGACCTTCACCACCGCGTTCCAGCAGCGGCATCGCTACGACCCGGCCCGCGGCGCGGGCGCCGACGCCCGGCCCTGGCTGTTCGGCATAGCGACCAACCTCGTCGGCCGGCATCGGCGGGCCGAGGCCCGCCGGTTCAAGGCCATGGCCCGGGTCCCGGCCCTCGTCGACCACGACGAGCCGCTGGCCGACCGGGCCGCGGACCGGGTGGTGGCGCGGGCCGTACGCCGAGAGCTGGCCGCGGCACTGGCCGCGCTGCCCGCCCGGCACCGGGACGTGCTGCTGCTGGTGG
>NZ_JACADT010000345.1:0-5504 GCF_013421635.1 Streptomyces sp. UH6
GCCGCGGGGCGCGCAGTTTCAGCGTGGTGGGCTCGGCCGTCTGGAACCTGGCCGAGCTGGCCGAGCTGCGCGCCGAGGGCGGGCTCGAGCGGGTGGCGGCCCGGCTGTCGGAGACGCTGGCCGAGCAGAGCGCGCTGCGCGAGCAGGGCCGCGGACGGCAGGACGGGGGCGACGGGGACGCGGCCGGGGGCGGGGACGGCGGCCGGACCATCCGGATGCCCACCGGGTACGAGATGCACCCGTGGGCGGACCTCCGTCCCGCGGGGAACGGCGGCCCGCCCACGGGGCGGAAGCTGTGGCACAGCAGCCCGGGCAGCGCCGGGTGAGCACCGGATCAGCCGGCGGGCGCCGCCTCCTCCCGCTTGTCGCGCTTGCGGCGTCCGGACCTCTTGGCGCGGGGGCCCTGCTCGGGAAGCCAGCCGAAGGTCATGGTCGAGCCTGCCACCCCGAGGATGGTGCCCACCATGAAGGCGCCCATGTTGGAGGTGGTCCAGGCGCCCAGGGAGGACAGCAGTCCCACGATCGAGTAGAAGATCCGCTGGGCCGGGTTGAAGAGGGTCAGCACGCCGCAGATGATCATCAGGCCGGGCAGGATGTAGCCGACCAGGCCGCGCGGGCCGGAGGCGAGGGCCACCTCCAGGGACCCCTGCACCATGGTCAGCATGGTCAGGCACCCCGCCAGGGTGAGCAGGAGGCCGCCCCAGAAGGGCCGGCGCCACCGCCAGGCGGTGAACCGGGAGACATTGCGCGGCCCTGACGTCTCGACGTCCGGTCCGGAGCTGTCGCTCGTGGCGGGGGCCGAGCCGTCAGGGCTCCCGGGCGCTCCGGCCGCCGCGTGGGGCGCGGACGGGTCGGGCGTGTTCTCGCGCGTGCTGTCGCTGGCCAACGCCAGTTGCTCCTTCTGCGTGTCGCGGATCGGACGAGGCCCCGGCCAGGAGGAGAGTCCCTCCTGGCCGGGGCGGGGAGACCGCCGGATCAGTTGCCCTCGCCCGGGCAGCCGTCACGGGTGATCTCGATCCTGAGGTCGGGCAGGGTCATCGCCCCTGCCGTCGTGGCCCAGTTGTGCTGGTACACGTGGTCGACCTCGATGGTGTCCGCCTGCAGACCGAAGGTGCCGGCCGGGCCCGTCATGGCGCCCTTGTCCAGCTCCGAGGCGTCCCGGCCCATCTCCAGGCCGGTGAAGGAGGCGCTCTTGCCGGTCAGCACGTCGGAGTCGGTCGCCAGGCCGGTGGCCTTGGCGGGCGTCCCCTTGTTGCCGGCCGTGATCTTCAGGTACGCCGCGCCGATCTGCACCGCCTGGCACAGGTTGGTGATCCTGGCGTCCTTGATGGTGGTGATGAAGACGTTCTTGGCCGCGCCCGGCTCGATCGGGTTGTCGGGACTCATGTGGTCCCGCCCGCCGAACTGGGCCAGGCCCTTGCCGCTGAGCTTGTCGGCGTTGATGGTGTGCGCCATCGACGAGATGTTGAACGAGACGGCGAGCGCACCCTGGGCGGTGAGGACGGTCAGTGCGGCGGTGGCCACCACACCCGGGACGCCCAGCACGGCCCAGCGGCGCAGCCGGACTCTGCCCTTGACGGGCGTTTCGGACTCTGTCATGAACGGCTCTCCTAGTTACGGCTGGAAGGTGCGAACCGGGTGGGCAGATCCTGGCGCGGACTCCCCCCGTCGCACATCGCGGGTCTCCCGTCGGGCTGGCGATGTGCGGAGATGTGGGGGATCTCCGCAAGTTACCGGTGAGTGTCGAACGGGGTCAATCACCTTGCGAAGAAAGGGTGTTGAACAGGTGACACCGGTGGCGGGAAGCAGCCGGAGGGGGAGCGGGGCGCCCCTTCGGGGAGGTCCGGGGCAGCGGTGGCGGAGCGATGCCTTCCGGCCGGGTGGCGGCCGGAAAGAGCCTGCGACGTGCACTTACCTCGGGTAACATTTTTTGGTCCACCGCCTTGACCGCCCCAATCGGCAGGTATACAACCCCAATTGGGTTTCCCGGCGACGGCCGGCCCCGCGCACCGTGGCGCCGGTGTGTGGGGCCGGCCCTCGCGCCGCTGTGTCGCACCACCTTCGCCACCTACGTCGAGGAGCTCGTGCACATGACCGGAACCGCCCGCATCTCCAGATCCCGCCGTCCGGGCCGCAGCGCGTTGCGCCGTCTCGGGGCCGCCACCGCCGGTGTCACCGCCCTGCTCGCCCTGCAGACCACGCCGGCCCAGGCCGCCGAGACCCCCATGGCCGAGCCCTACACGGGCATGGGGGCCTGCCCCGTCGGCTCCGCCCTGCTGACCAAGGCCGACAACCTCCAGGTCGGCTGCGTCCACACCACGATCGGTTCGGGATCCTTCTCCATCGGCGACTACACCGTGCCGGTGGGCAGCCCGATGAAGATCGACTTCGGCTTCCGCTGGGCCGCCGACGGTCCGAGGGCCACCACCCCGACCGGGAGCACGCCCAACATCTACGACACCACCGCGGCCACCGACGGCCTGATCAAGGCGCCGCTCACCGAGGCCCCGCTGCCCGGCCTGTCGAACTTCTGGCCCGGCGTCACCAGCGCCAACGTGAAGGTCGAACCCGCCGGACAGATCAAGAACTTCGTGCCGCTCGCGGTCGGCACCGAGTACCCGATCTTCGAGCTTCCGATCAAGCTGAAGCTCGAGCACCCGCTGCTCGGCTCGAAGTGCTACGTCGGCACCGACAGCAACCCGATCGTCCTCCAGGCCATCGCGCCCAACCGGCCCACCCTCAGCCAGGTGGTCGACCCGAACGGTCACTCCACGGTGACGCTCAAGATGCTCGACGGCCAGCTCGTCGACCGCGACTTCGCGATCCCCGGCGCCAGCCGCTGCGGACTGCTGACCGCGGGCGAGTCGAACTGGATCGTCAACTCGCTGTTCGACCTGCCCTCCGCGTCGGGGAACTCCATCTCCTTCGACGACGTCGACGTCGCCATCTCGATCGACACCTCCATCCAGTCGCTCACCGCGGCACTGAACGACGCCCGCGGCTGAGTCGGGGCGGCGCCCCTGGTGGCGCCGTCCTGGGCAGCACCCTCCGCAACACCTCTTGCACCATGTCCCGCCCTTGCTCCACAACCCTCAACCGAAAGGGCTCCACCATGCGCAACAGGCGTTTCGCGTTACTCGCCGCCACCGCTCTGACCGGTGCCGCCACCCTCGGCGGCATGGCCACGGCGACAGCCGCTCCCACCGCCGGCAACGTGCTCACCTACGGCAGCGCGGGCGGCACCGCGGTGGCCGTCGGCGACAACCTGTCCGCCGCCGGGTCGATCTCCCTGAGCAGCACCAGCCCGGTCGGCTCGCTCAACTGCTCCTCGTCCAACTTCGCCGCGAAGGTGGCGTCCAACCCCACCGCCCCGGGGACCGCGACGGAGAGCAACGTCAACGTCACCGTCAACCCCTCCTCCTGCGTCATCAGCCTGCCGGGCGCCACCGGTGTCAGCAGCATCAGCATCGCCACGGCCAGCGCGACCGTGACCTCCGCCGGAGTGGTCACCGTCACGCCCCTCAAGGCGACCGCCGTGCTGAACAGCCTCTTCGGGCCGGTGACCTGCATCTACCAGGCGTCCTCGCTGGTCGGCTCCTCGTCCAACGCCGACAACTCGATCAACTTCAGCAACCAGACGCTGACGCTGACCAACAGCGAGCCGACCTGTCCGCTGACGACCAAGTTCAGCGGCTCCTACAAGCCGGTGGTCAAGGCCTCGACCACGACCAAGGTCTTCGTCAACTGACCTCGGACGGCCCCGACGCCGACGGCCGGTGCCCGGCCGTCAGGCGAGCAACGTACCGAAGCCGCCCTCGCGAGCGATGTGCTCCAGCTCGTCGAGGGCGGCCTCGGCCCGTACCGCGGCGTGCGGGTCGCTCTCGCGCAGGCCGCTCTCGGCGAACTCGTCCTCGTCCAGCCGCAGCACCCGGGCGCCGTCGCCGGACACCCACAGGTCCAGGTCGAGGTCCTCCACGACCACCCGGCCGCCGGACCGCTCCGCGGGGCGGGTGACGTCGCAGTACCAGCCCTTGAGGACACCGGCGGGGTCGCGGACCTCCTTGACCGAGTACCACCGGTCCCGCCAGTACCACTCGGTGAACACGTCGTGCGGCTCGAACCGCACGAAGCCGAAGTCGCGGACGCCCTCCCCGGCCCACTCGGCGCGGACGGCGATCCGCGTGCCGTCGTCGAAGAGCAGGTCCGCGGGGTAACGGACCTTCAGGCGGCCCGCCTTGCGCAGCACCACCTCGACCCGCTCCGTACCCTCGCCGGCCTCAGCCGAGTTCGCGGACATGATGGACCTCCTGTGCGCAGAACTCGTAGCCGAGCCATCGGTTGACGGCGAGCATCGGCTCGTTGCCGGCGTCGTTGCCGGTGTGCGCCTCGGTGAAACCCGCCGCCCGGGCGCGGTGCAGGGAATCGGTCTTCACCAGCTTGGCCAGGCCCCGGCCGCGGTGGGCGCGGGCCGTGCCGGTCATGCCGGTGCCGTAGCGGGTGCCGCCGTCCGTGCGGACCGCGGTGAACGCCACGGGGCGGCCGTCGACGACGGCGACGGTGGCAAGGTCGTGGCGCTGGAGCGGATGGTGCCAGGTCTCCTCGAGCCAGGTCTCGTAGTCGTCGAACACGTAGTCCACGTCACCGGGCTCGTCGGCGGTGCACTCCGCGTCCAGCAGGAAGACGGGCCGCGGGTCGTCCGCGAAGTCCGCGACGGTCCGCAGCTCGACGCCCGGCGGCGGGACGGGCACCGGCGGCAGTTCGGCCCGGGCGAGGTCCAGGCGCAGGAACTGGGCGGTGCTGCCGGGCCGGTAGCCGCGGCGGTCCGCGAAGACGCGGTGGGCGGGCTCGTCGAGGACCCAGGAGAACACCTTGTGCGCGCCCAGTTCGGCGAGCCGCTTCTCACCGGCGTTCACCAGGGCGGTGCCCGCGCCGCGGCCGGTGCGGTCCGGGCGGACGTAGACGTTGAGCAGCGCCTGCCCGGGCTCGGGGCTCTCGTGGGCGAGGGAGAGCTGGGCGGTGCCGATCGCCTCGCCGTCCTCCTCCGCGAGCAGGGCCGTGTAGTGGCTGTCCGGATGGAGCCGGGCCAGCACGTGCTCGACCGAGTCGGCGGTGAAGAAGACGTACGGGAGCGCCAGCATCCGGATCCGGGCGAAGGCCTCGGCGTCGCCGCGGTTGCCCGGCCGGATGGCGCGTACGGAGACGGTCATGGCGGGGACGGTACGCGAGAGGACGGTGGGCCGCCCTTCATTTTCCGGCCGTGGCCGGGTGCGGCAGAATCCGGGTGTGAGCAGCCTGAGGATCCGTATCGACGACCGAGCCGGCAGCCTTGCGCCCTACGAGCAGGTGCGGGCGCAGATCTCCGAACAGGCGCGCTCCGGCGCCCTTCCGGTGGGGCACCGGCTGCCGACCGTGCGCGGCCTGGCCGAGACGCTGGGGCTGGCGGCCAACACCGTGGCCAAGGCCTACCGGGCGCTGGAGGCGGACGGGGTGATCGAGACCCGGGG
>NZ_JACADT010000346.1:0-5502 GCF_013421635.1 Streptomyces sp. UH6
GCCCGGCGCGAGGGCCTTCCGGCCGCTCGCGGGCGGGCGGCGGGGCTCGTATCGTCGGCTGCATGGAGATCCTCGCGTTCGGAGTCCAGCACGACGAGAAGCCGCTCCTGGAGGAGGCCTTCGCCGCCGCGGTCGGCCCGCTGGGGCACGAGCTGCGCTGCCTGGACGTCAACCTGGACGCGGACACCGCCGCCCTCGCCCTCGGTCACGAGGTGGTGGTCAGCCCGGTCAACGCGGAGCTGGACCGCCAGGTGCTGCAGACCCTCGCGGTCGGCGGCACCGGGCTGATCGCCCAGCGCTCCACCGGCTTCAACAACATCGACCTGCCCGTCGCCGAACGCCTCGGCATGACCGTGGCGCGGGTCTCCGCCTACTCGCCGTACGCGGTCGCCGAACACGCCTGGGCGCTGGCCCTGGCGTGCAACCGGCGGATAGACCGCGCCGCCCGGCGCACCCGGGACTTCGACTTCCGGATCAACGGCCTGATGGGCCGTGACCTGCACGGCCGGACCGCCGGGGTGATCGGCACCGGCAAGATCGGCGCCGCCTTCGCCCGCATCGCCCACGGCTTCGGCATGGAGCTCCTCGGCTGGGACATCCGCGAGAACCCGGAGTGCCTGGAGCTGGGCATGACCTACGTCCCGACCGCCGAACTGCTGGCCCGCTCCGACCTGATCACCCTGCACGTCCCGCTCACCCCGGAGACCGAGCACCTCATCGACGCGCAGGCGCTGCGGGTCATCAAGGACGACGCGATCCTGGTGAACACCAGCCGCGGCGGCCTGGTGGACACCGCCGCGCTGGTCGCCGAACTGCGGGCCGGCCGGTTCGCCGGAGTGGGCCTGGACGTCTACGAGGCGGAGGAGGGCCTGTTCTTCCTCGACAAGTCGCTGGACTTCGTCGAGGACGACACCCTGGCCCGGCTGGTCACCTTCCCCAACGTCCTGGTCACCGGCCACCAGGCCTACTACACGTCCGACGCGGTGGGGCAGATCGCGCACACCACCGCGTCGAACGTGGTGGACTACCTGGCCGGCCGCCGCTCTCAGAACGTGCTGGTGCCCAGGCTGCCCGCGCCCTGACCGGCGTCCCGCTCCAGCCCGGCCAGCAACTCCCGGACGACCTCCGTCCCGCGCACCGTGAGCACCGACTCCGGGTGGAACTGCACCCCGGCGAACCCAGGCCCGCGCAGCGCGTGCACCTCGCCGTCCGCGGCCCGGCTCACCTCCACCGCGCGCGCGGCCAGTCCGGCCGCCGCCGCGACCACGCCGACCGCGCCCGCCTCCAGCAGCACGGAGCGGGTGATCTGCCGCCGCGAGGCGCCGACGGCCCGCAGCAGCGCCAATTCACGGGTGCGCTGGGCGACCAGCATGGAGAAGGTGTTGGAGATGATGAAGGTGCCGACGAAGAGCGCGATGCCGGCGAACACCAGGAGACCGCTCTCCATGGCGCTCATCTGCGACGCGATGCGTTCCGCCTGGTCCTCGGCGAGCTGCTCCCCGGTGCTGGTGGCGACGCCCTCGGGCAGGACCGCCTTCAGCGCGGCGCGCAGTTCGTCCTGACCGGTGCCGGGCGCGGCCCGGACGAAGATCTCGTCGTACTCGCCGGTGCTGTGGAACAGCTTCTGCGCGGTCGCCGTGTCGAAGAGGGCGAGGCTGCCGCCTGCGGCGACCGCTCCGTCGTCGGTGGTGAAGACACCGGTCAGGGTCGGGGTGAGGACCGGTCCGTCCACGGACAGCCGGACCGTGTCGCCGACCGCGTACCCGCCCTCGCGCGCGGTCCGCTCGTCGAGGGCGACCTCCTGCGCGCCGCGCGGGGCACGTCCGTCGGCGAGCGGGTAGCGGGGGTCGGCGTCGCCCCAGTAGTTGCCGCCCTGGGACTGGAAGCCCTCGGTGACCAGCTCGCCGTCCCGGCCGGCCACGGCGGCCCAGCCCGTCACCACGCCGGTCGCCTCCTCGACGCCCGGGACCGCGGCGGTCCTCTTCAGCAGCGCGGGGGTGAGCACGGGCGGGTCGGAGGGCTTCCGGTCTCCGGAGCCCGGGCCCCGGTCGGGGCTGAGGGCGACGTCGACCTGGTCGAAGCCCTTGGCGGAGCTGTTCCGCATGGCGTTCGAGACGGTGTCGGTGAAGACCAGGGTGCCGGACACGAACGCGACGCCGAGCAGCACGGCGAGCATCGTCATCAGCAGTCGGGCCTTGTGCGCGAAGACGTTGCGCAGGGCGGTACGGAACATGGGTGAGGGTCTCTCGGTCTCGTGCGGCGAAGGTACGGAAGGCGGCGGCGCCGGCCGGGTCAGCTGACGCGGCCCTTCGCGTCGAACTCCTTCATGCGGTCGAGCACGGCCTCCGCACTCGGCGCCCGCAGCTCGTCGACGAGCCGTCCGTCGGCCAGGAAGACGACCCGGTCCGCGTAGGCGGCGGCGACCGGGTCGTGGGTGACCATCACCACGGTCTGCTGGTGCGCGCGCACCGAGTCGCGCAGGAAGCCGAGGATCTCCGCCCCGGACCGGGAGTCGAGGTTGCCGGTCGGCTCGTCGGCGAAGACGATCTGCGGGCGGGAGGCGAGCGCGCGGGCGACCGCGACCCGCTGCTGCTGACCGCCGGAGAGCTGGGCCGGCCGGTGCCCGAGGCGTCCGGACAAACCGACCATGTCGATCACGGTGTCCAGCCAGCCGCGGTCCGGCTTCCGCCCGGCTATGTCGAGGGGGAGCGTGATGTTCTCGAGGGCCGTGAGGGTGGGCAGCAGGTTGAACGCCTGGAAGACGAAGCCGATCCGGTCGCGGCGCAGCCGGGTCAGGTCCTTGTCCTTCAGCGAGGCCAGCTCGGTGCCGCCGATGCGGACGGAGCCGGAGGAGAAGGTGTCGAGGCCGGCGACGCAGTGCATGAGGGTGGACTTGCCGGACCCGGACGGGCCCATGATGGCGGTGAACTCGGACTCGTGGAAGTCGATGGTGACGCCGTCGAGGGCGACCACCCGGGTGTCGCCGTGGCCGTAGACCTTCGTCAGGTCGGCGGCCTGCGCGGCCACCACGGCGGTGGTCCGGTCTGCGGTGTCGGTGATGGTCACGGGTGGGTGCTCCTGGCAGCCGGCGGATCGGGGACCCCACCATCATCCGTCCCGCGCACCCGCGCGCCGTCAGCCCACGATCCCGTTCCCGCCGCCCACCTGGGTCGCATACCGGCAGGCCGGGGTCCTACTCGGGTATGACCCCGTCCCGGAGTCGTCCCCCGGTCGCGGTGGTCGGCGCGGACTTGGGGTTCGCGCCCCACCGGTTGGTCCCCGGCTCGCCGTCGCGGACGGACCAGACGAACAGCACCAGGATCCCGAACGGCACGAAGGACAGGAGGACCCACGCCCCGGACCGCCCGATGTCGTGGAGGCGGCGGACCGCGGTCGCGAGCCAGAACGCGAGGCAGCAGGCGATGAGCAGCAGCAGGACCAGGGCGAGGACGGCGTTGACGTCCAGCAGCAGCATGGCGAGCGGCAGGAACGCGGCCGTGACGACCGTGAAGCGCCAGAACTCGGACCGGCGCGAGCGTCCCTTGACGTCGGTGCCCTTCCTGAGCACCGCGGCGACCTGCTCGTGCAGCATGGCTTCCCCCTCCGTGCGGACGCCCCCCGGCGTACCTCGGCGGACGGCCACCTGCCGGACACCGGGGGTGAACGTACGCCCAGTGATCGACATCCGTCAACGGGAGTTCCCGCCTGGGGTTTTGCCGCCGGGCGCAAGGCCGCGGGGGTACCCGGCCGGGACGCCGCCCTACCTCCCCGCGCGCGGCCGCCCGTTGTGCCGCAGCCGCAGCCGGCGGCGGGGGTGGGAGCGCAGCACCGGGTGGAGGCTCCAGTTCCGTTCCGAGGCGAACGCCAGCACGTGGCCGGCGCCGACGCCGCGGAAGTACCGCGCGCCGAGAACGAGCTCGCGCTGGAACGCGACGACGCCCCGGGACGACTCCGCCCGCCGGGTCGCCGCCTCCACGCGCCGCTCCACCCGGGCCCGGTAGTACGCCGTGTCGCCCTCCCGCACCAGCTCCACCGGGCTCACGCACCACAGCGGTACGAACGGCATGCGGCCCAGGGTCGCGTCCAGCATCCGTACCGCGCCCCTCTCGGCGCGCGGGACCACGAGGACGAAGAGCTCGACGAAGGGCGCCACGCAGTACAGGCAGAACGCGAGGAACAGCCAGAGCACCCACCACACCGGCAGGAGGACCAGCGTCAGCGGCAGGAGCAGCAGCCAGCGCAGGGCGGCCGGGCGGACGGGGAGCGGGCCCCAGGCCGGATCGCCGGCCTGGCCGTGGTGGTGGTCGGGCATCATCGCTTCCCCCGGATCGCGCCTGCGCCCACGTCCGGCGGTCTCCGCCCGTGAGCGTGGGTGACTGTACCCGGTGGGCCGCACGGCGGGCACGGCCCGCCCCCGCCGTCGAAGACGGCCCGTGGCCGGTCCGGCGTCAGCGCAGCATGCGCGCCGCCTCCACCGCCCAGTAGGTGAGGATGTTCCGCGCACCGGCCCGCTTGATGCCGGTCAGGGTCTCCAGGATCGCCTTGTCGCGGTCGACCCAGCCCTTCTCCGCCGCCGCCTCGACCATCGAGTACTCGCCGGAGATCTGGTACGCCGCCACGGGGACGTCCACCGCGTCGGCGACCCGGGCGAGGACGTCCAGGTAGGGACCGGCCGGCTTGACCATGACCATGTCCGCGCCCTCCTCCAGGTCGAGCGCCAGCTCGCGCAGCGACTCGCGGAGGTTGCCGGGGTCCTGCTGGTAGGTCTTGCGGTCGCCCTGGAGCGACGACCCGACGGCCTCGCGGAAGGGGCCGTAGAAGGCGGAGGAGTACTTGGCGGTGTAGGCGAGGATCGACACGTCCTCCCGCCCGATCTGGTCGAGCGCGTCGCGGACGACGCCGATCTGGCCGTCCATCATGCCGCTGGGCCCCACGACGTGGGCGCCGGCGTCCGCCTGGACCTGGGCCATCTCCGCGTACCGCTCCAGCGTGGCGTCGTTGTCCACCCGGCCCTCGGCGTCGAGCACGCCGCAGTGGCCGTGGTCGGTGAACTCGTCCAGGCACAGGTCCGACATGACGATCAGGTCGTCGCCGACCTCCGCCCGCACGTCGCGCAGCGCGACCTGGAGGATGCCGTCCGGGTCGGTGCCGCAGGTGCCGAGGGCGTCCTTCTTCTCGTCCGCCGGGACGCCGAAGAGCATGATCCCGGAGACGCCCGCCTCGACGGCCTCCGCCGCCGCCTTCTTCAGCGTCTCCCGGGTGTGCTGGAAGACCCCCGGCATCGAGCTGATCGGCACCGGCTCGCTCACGCCCTCCCGCACGAACGCGGGAAGGATGAAGTCGGCGGGGTGCAGCCGGGTCTCGGCCACCATGCGCCGCATCGTGGGAGTCGTACGCAGCCGCCGCGGCCGCGTACCGGGGAAGGAACCGTACGTCGTCATACCCTCCACGCTACGCCCGCCGGAAGGGACGTTTTGCCGACGCCGGGTCGGAGGCGCCGCC
>NZ_JACADT010000347.1:0-5482 GCF_013421635.1 Streptomyces sp. UH6
TGTCGTTCCGGACCGTACCTGTCGGCGTGATCTGGAAGCTCGGCAGGGCCCGAGGCTGCTCCCCTGGGAAGGCGCGCACGCGTGTCCCGCCGGACGGTGGGGTCCGGCGGGACGTGGGGGGAGCGAGTGGGCCTGCCTCAGCGGAAGTTGACGTCGCTGCAGAGGAAGTACGTCTGGTCCATGTGCGAGGCCTGCCAAATGGTGTAGAACACCGCCCGGCCGCTGCGTCCCGGCACGCTCACGGGGATGTTGTACTCACTGCCGGGGGCGTAGCGGCTGGTGCGGGTGACCAGCTGCAGGTCGTTCCAGGTCAGTGCCTGGGTGAGCGGGTTGAAGCCCTGCCGGGTGACGTAGACCAGGATGTAGTCCGCGCCGTGGCTCGCCTGGTCGTGCAGCCGGATGGTGAGGTTGCTGCCGACGTCCGTGGCCTTCCAGTTGCCCACGGTGTCCATGGCGTTGTAGCGGCCGCTCTCGGTCCGGCCGCCGCTGCAGAGCTGGCCGTTGGGGATGACCGCCTGGAAGTTGCCCGCGGAACCGTTGCGGTACAGGCCGTTCCAGTTCCACATGGCGTTGGTGTCCGTCTGCCAGGCCTGCCAGCACATGGGGTCCTGCTGCTGCATGGCCGGGTTCTGGAAGTCGCTGCCCCAGCGCTGCCAACACCCGTAGTTGCGGGTGGCCGGATCGACGACCGACCCGTGGGCGTAGGCGGTGCCGCTCCCCGGGATCAGGGAGAACAGTGCGGTGACGACCAGGGTGAGGAGGAGGAAGGGCGCCCGGCGTAACCGGCCGGCGATGTCGGAACGTGTCATGGGTGTCCTCTTTCGCGTGGGGCTGGGGGACAGCGGACAAGGGGGTGGGAGCGCTCCCATATCAAGGTTGCGTACATGTCAAGATGCGGCAACATTCGATTGCGCCACTTTCACGCTGACGTGCCGCCCTGCGTCCCAGCCCTCTGTGCGCCCTTCCTGTGCATTGCGCCCGTGACGTGAGGATCCGCCAGGCGCGGTGTCCGTGGTGTTCGGCGTCCGCGGCGCTCACCCGAACTGCACCTGAGGAGCTGACACTCCGCCATGTCCGAAACACCTCCAGAGCCCACCCCCACGCCCCACTGAACCGCCGATTCCGGTGAGCGGCGCCGACTGCGCACGGTGGTGGCCGCCAGCCTGCTGATGCCGGCACGGTGGGGTGAGGGCGTCGCGTTCCATCTGACCACCGGCACGGAGCGGACGGCGGGCACGGCCGGGTCTCCGGGCGCTCCGGGGGCCGGCGGGCGGGGCAAGCACGTCCAGCTCGTTGCGGGCTCGTGAAGCCGGACGGGGCGTCCTTGACCGGCCCGTGCCGGGTCACCATGCTCGTGGGCATGACCGCGACGACCTTTCTCGTGACGCGGCTCCACGTCGACCTGGGGCGCCTCGCCTCGGCGGCGTGTCGAGTGCGCTGACGCTCGCGCATCCCGTGGGCCGCGCGCCGCTGCGCGCGATCGCCCCCCTTCCCCTTCCTTCCGTCCCGGCGCCTGACCGTTCCGCGCCCCGGGACGCCCGTTCCCCGTGCCCCTGCCCCTGCCGTGCCTCCCGCGGCGCGGGCGGGGCCGCACCCGGTGAAAGGAATGCCATGACGTCCACCGCAGCCACACCCGCGTCCGCAGCCACACCCGCGTCCGCAGCCACACCCGCGTCCGTCTCCGCTCCCGTTCCCGCGTCCGCACCCGGCACCGCACAGGTCGTCGTCGAGAAGGTCGGCGGCCGTATCGGCGCCGTGATCTCCGGCGTCCGCCTCGGCGGCGACCTGGACGCACGGACCGTGGCCGCGGTCCGGGCCGCCGTCCTCGCGCACAAGGTCGTCTTCCTCCGCGGCCAGCACCACCTCGACGCCGCGGGCCACGAGGCGTTCGGGCGGCTCCTCGGCGAGCTGGTCGCCCACCCCACCGTGCCTTCGGTGGACGGCCGTTACGCCCTCGGCATCGACAACGAGCACGGCGGGCGCGCCAACCAGTGGCACACCGACGTGACCTTCGTCCCCGCCTACCCCGCCTTCTCCATCCTCCGCGCCGAGGTGGCCCCGCCCTACGGCGGCAACACCCTGTGGGCCAACACCGCGGCGGCCTACGCCGAACTCCCCGAGCCGCTGCGGACGCTGGCCGACGGCCTGCGCGGGGTGCACACCAACGACTACGACTACGCCGCCGTCCGCCCGGGCGCCGTCCCGGCGCGACTGATCGAGCACCGAAGGGTGTTCACGTCGGTCACGTTCCGCACCGAGCACCCGGTGGTGCGGGTGCACCCGGAGACCGGTGAACGCACGCTGATCCTCGGCAACTTCCTGCAGAGGTTCGCCGGCCTCGACGGCCGTGACTCGCGGGCCCTGTACGGCGTCCTCCAGTCGCACGTCGAGCGGCCGGAGAACACCGTGCGGTGGCAGTGGCGCGCGGGCGACGTCGCCATCTGGGACAACCGGGCCACCCAGCACTACGGCGTGGACGACTCCGACGACCACGAACGGACCCTCCGCAGGGTCACGGTCGACGGCGACGTGCCGGTCGGGGTGGACGGCCGGCGCTCGGTGCTGCTCGAGCCGAAGTCCGTGCCCGAGCCGGGATACGGCATCGCCTCCGGCGCCTCCACGGACGGGGTGCTGGCGGAGGTCTGAGACGCCTCGCCCCGTCGGCCGGGCGCCGGTTCCACCCGTACCCGGGCGGAACCGGGGCCCGGGCACGGCGGCAGCGATCGTACGATGACTTCCATGGCCTCTCCGGACAGCGGTGCGTGCGCAGGTGGCGGGACGAGCCGGATCCGGAGCCGCAGGCGCCTCGCCGCGGCCGTGGCCGCGGTGGTGACCGTCGGCGCGGGGCTGGGCCTCAGGGCCGCGATGACGGGAGACGTCGCCAAGTACGGCGGGGACGCCCTGTACACCTTGCTCATCGTCGCCCTGGTCGTCCTGGTGGCTCCCTCGGTGACGGCGTGGAAGGCCGCCGCGGTGGCGCTGGCCTTCAGCTGGGGCGTCGAGTTCCTGCAACTCAGCGGCGTACCGGCGGAACTCTCCCGGCACAGTGTGGCCGCTCGCCTGGTGCTCGGCTCCACCTTCGGCGCGCAGGACCTCCTCTGGTACGCGGTCGGTGCGCTGAGCGGGTGGTGTCTGGTCGCGTGGTCCCGCAGGGCGGTGGTCCCCCGAGCGGTGATCCCTGGGCGGTGATCCACCGGTGTGGTGCTCCACCGGTGGTGATCCGCCGGGCGCGCGGTCTGCCCGGAAGGACGCCGGGTAGGCGCACCGTCATGGGTGACATCCTCGTGGGCACGTGTTCGTGGACCGACAAGGCTCTGGTCGGCAGCGGCTGGTACCCGGTGGGGCGGCGGGACGCCGAGGGGCGGCTGCGGTACTACGCCGAGCGGTTCCCGGTCGTGGAGGTGGACTCCTCGTACTACGCCCTCCCCGGTGAGCGGAACAGCCGGCTCTGGGCGGAGCGGACGCCGGACGGGTTCGTCTTCGACGTCAAGGCGTTCTCCCTGCTGACCGGGCACCCCACCCGGGCCGCGGTGATGCCGCACGGCCTGCCGGCCGACGCCCGCGACCCCGGGGTGCTCGACGAGGTGTGGGCGCTCTTCACGCAAGGGGTCGCCCCGCTGCGGCAAGCCGGGCGGCTGGGTGGTGTGCTCTTCCAGTTCCCGCCGTGGTTCCGGCCCGGCGCGCGGGCGGAGGCGTTCCTCGAGGACTCCGCCCGGCGCACCGAAGGCTGGCCCCTGGCCGTGGAGTTCAGGCACCCGGCGTGGTGGCGCGAGGAACGGGCGGAGGCCACCCGTGCCCTGCTCGCCCGGTACGGCATGGCGGCGGTGGCGGTGGACATGACGCAGGAGCTGCCCTCGTCCATCCCGCCGGTCACCCCCGTGACCTCCCCGCGCTTGGCCGTCGTGCGGTTCCACGGTCGCAGTGCCGCCTGGGGCACCGGCAGCAAGGAGGACCGGTTCCGGCACGGCTACGGCGAGGCGGAACTCGTGGGGTGGCTGCCGCGGTTGCGCGCCCTCGCCGAGCGGGTCGAGCGGGTGCACGTCCTGTTCAACAACTGCTGCGGGGACGCGGCGGTACGGGCCGCCGAAAGCATGACGCGTCTGCTGGGATCCCGGGGCTCCGCGCCGCCCGCCCGGGCGAGGACGGCGTCGTCCGGCGCCTGACGGGGCTGTGCGGCGCCTGACGGGGCTGTGCGGCGCCTGACGGGGTCGTCCGTCGGCCACCTGACGGCATGATCCCGCCGGGCGGCGAGGACGGTGCCGCGGGCGGTTTACGACATGATGGCCCGGGGGTGGGGATGGAGCAGGGAGTCTTCGAGTCCGTCAGGTACGCCGCTGTGTGCCAGGACTGCGGTGCGGAGCTGGAGTGCTGGGGCGTCCATGCCCTGGTGGACGGCCGGTTGCGCTGGGACGTCGAGTCGACCTGCTCCACCTGCGGGGTCGCGGTGATGGTGTGCGGTGGCGCGCTGCCGGCGGAACGGCGGGAGCAGATGCTCTCCGAACACGGACCCGCGTGGCTGCGGGTGAGCACCCCGCCGAAGAAGGGCGTCGTCATCATGCGCGTGCTGCGGACCGAGCTCGGCATCGACCTGGCAGACGCCCGGGCCGCGCTGCGCCGAGTGCTGGAGGGTGACTACTCAGGAACGCTTCCCGAGGTGGAGCGTGTGGCTCGCGCGCTCCGGAGGTCCGGCATCGCTGCCGCGGCTACGCGCACCCGCTCAGCCTTCGGCCAGGGCCTTCCCGACGGCGTCTGACCTGGTGCTGCCCGCTCGGCCGTCCAGAGGCTGCCCTCAGCCGAACGAGGCGTCGCTGCGACGTGGGATGCCGAGCTGCTGGACGCCGGCGATGCCTGGGGAGCCGTCCGGAGACCCTCCTGCGCCTCACGGACCGAACCGTTCTCCGCCTCGCGGGGCGGCTGCCTCCGCCGTGTGGGGGAGGGGGATCGTCGGTGGGCAGGACGTGGGCGGGGTGCTCGGGCGGGAGCGTGGAGGCATGACGCGAACTCCTGTGACCGCCCCGGCCGTTGCCGCCGGTACCACGCCGGCCCGCCGGCTGCTGCGCGCGACCGCTGTCGTCGCCTGCCTGCCCTATCTCGGCCTCAAGGCCGCCTGGATCGCCGGGAGCCGGGTCGGCATTCCCGACGGCAGCGCACTGCTGGACCACCGGGTGACCATGGCCGTGGCCAACGGGCTGTCCATGCTGCTGGACAGCGGCGTGATCGTGCTGGCGCTGGTGCTGACCCGGCCCTGGGGCCGACGGGTGCCCGCGTTGATGCTGGCGCTCCCGGCGTGGGTCGCCACGGGGCTGCTCGCGCCGATCATGGCCGGGTACCCGCTGCAGCTGGTGGCGCGGGCGTTCGCCGGCGGCGTCGCCACGGGGGCCGACGCGCGGCGGGAGCCCTTCCTGCACGAGTGGGTCTTCGCGGTCGTGTACGCGGGGTTCATCGTGCAGGGACTCGCCCTCGGCGCCCTGTTCGTCCTCCA
>NZ_JACADT010000348.1:0-5485 GCF_013421635.1 Streptomyces sp. UH6
GCACGACGGCGAGGTCCGCGCGCGCCAGCAGCTCGGCGACCTGCTTGCCGCTCGCGAGCTCGGCGACCTCGGGGAAGCGCGTGCGGCGGGACTGCTTGCCCGCCTCCCGCGCGGTCGCCCGCCACTTGCCGAGCGCCTTCTGCCCCCGCTCGCCCTTCCACTGGGTGATGCACCGTGCCGCGGACCAGGGAACGATCGCGTCCACCCCGGTCTCGGTCATGGTCTCCACGGCCACTTCCCCCCGGTCGCCCTTGGGGAGCGCCTGCACCACGGTGATCCGGGGGCTCGGCACGGGCTCCTCGCGCACCTCCGTGAGCCCGCCGACGACCAGCCGGTCCTTGCCCTCGGCGGCCTCGACCACGCCCTCGCTCCAGCGCCCCCGGCCGTCCGTGAGCACCACGGCCTCGCCCGGCTGGAGCCGCTTCACCGACACGGCGTGCCGGCCCTCCGGGCCCTCCAGGAGGAACGTGGGCGCGTCGAGGACGAGTGCGTCGACGACGAAGACGGGGGCGGTCACTGCGCCTCCAGGTGCGGTGGAACGGGCGGCGTGCGGCGGGACGGGGGTGCGACGGGACGCGCGGGGACGGGACGCGCGGGGACGGGATGTGCGGGGACGGCTGCGGCGCGACGGGGAAGCGCGGGAGCCGCCGCGGACCGGAACGGGTCCGCGGCGGCTCCCCCGGGCGGCTCAGCGCCCGTTGAAGGCGTCCTTCAGCCGCGAGAACAGGCCCTGCTGGCCGGGCTGGAACTGCCCCGTGGGCCGCTCCTCGCCGCGCAGCTTGGCCAGCTCGCGCAGCACCCGCTCCTGCTCCGGGTCGAGCTTGGTCGGCGTCATCACCTCGACGTGGACGATGAGGTCGCCGCGCCCGCCGCCGCGCAGGTGGGTGACACCGCGGCCGTGCAACGGGATCGACTGCCCGGACTGGGTGCCCGGCCGGATGTCGACCTCCTCGTGCCCGTCGAGCGTCTCCAGCGGCACCTTGGTGCCGAGCGCCGCCGCGGTCATCGGGATGGTCACCGTGCAGTGCAGGTCGTCCCCGCGCCGCTGGAACACCTCGTGCGGGAGCTCGTGGATCTCGACGTACAGGTCGCCCGCCGGTCCCCCGCCGGGGCCGACCTCGCCCTCGCCGGCCAGCTGGATCCGGGTGCCGTTGTCGACACCGGCCGGGATCTTCACGGTCAGCGT
The DNA here is from genome assembly GCF_013421635.1 of Streptomyces sp. UH6. NCBI lineage: Bacteria > Bacillati > Actinomycetota > Actinomycetes > Kitasatosporales > Streptomycetaceae > Streptomyces > Streptomyces sp. UH6. The sequence continues at coordinate 1,187 of NZ_JACADT010000348.1, forward strand.
CCGGCGCGAGCGGACCCGTCCGTCGCCCGCGCACTCGGGGCACGGGTTGGGCACGACCGTGCCGAAGCCCTGGCACTGGGGGCAGGGCCGGGAGGTCATGACCTGGCCGAGGAAGGACCGCGTCACCTGGGAGACCTCGCCGCGGCCGCGGCACATGTCACAGGTCTGCGCGGAGGTCCCGGGGGCCGCTCCCTCGCCGTGACAGGTCTTGCAGACCACGGCGGTGTCGACCTGGAGTTCCTTGGTGGTCCCGAAGGCCGCCTCGTTGAGCTCGACGTCCAGCCGGATCATGGCGTCCTGGCCGCGGCGGGTCCGCGAGCGCGGTCCGCGCTGCGAGGCCGTGCCGAAGAAGGCGTCCATGATGTCGGAGAAGTTGCCGAAGCCGCCGGCCCCGAAGCCGCCCGCGCCCGCGCCGGCGCCGCCGGCCTGGGAGAGCGGGTCGCCGCCGAGGTCGTAGACCTGCTTCTTCTGCGGGTCCGAGAGCACCTCGTAGGCGGCGTTGATCTCCTTGAACCGCTCCTGCGTCTTCGGATCGGGATTGACGTCCGGGTGCAGCTCGCGCGCGAGCCTCCGGAACGCCTTCTTGATCTCGTCCTGGGACGCGTCGCGGCGCACGCCGAGTACGGCGTAGTAGTCCGTGGCCACTTACGACTCCGCCAGGATCTGTCCGACGTACCGTGCCACTGCGCGTACTGCTCCCATCGTTCCCGGGTAATCCATGCGGGTCGGTCCGACCACGCCGAGCTTGGCGACTGCCTCGCCGCCCGAACCGTAGCCCACCGACACGACGGACGTGGAGTTGAGCCCCTCGTACTCGTTCTCATGACCGATACGGACGGTCATGGCCGAATCCTGCGCCTCCCCGAGGAGCTTGAGGAGCACGACCTGCTCCTCGAGCGCCTCCAGGACGGGCTGGATGGTGAGGGGGAAATCATGTGTGAAGCGGGTCAGGTTGGCGGTGCCGCCGATCATCAGCCGCTCCTCGGTCCGCTCGACGAGCGTCTCCAGCAGGGTGGAGAGCACCGAGGCGACCGTGCCGCGGTCCTCCGCCTCGAAGGCCTCCGGCAGGTCCTGCACCAGCAGCGGCACGTCGGTGAACCGGCGCCCGGTGACCCGGCTGTTGAGCCGGGCGCGGAGGTCGGCGAGGGTGTTCTCACCGATCGGGGCGGGACAGTCGACCATGCGCTGCTCGACCCGGCCGGTGTCGGTGATCAGCACCAGCATCACCCGGGCCGGCGCCAGCGCCAGCAGCTCCACGTGCCGCACCGCCGAACGCGTGAGCGACGGATATTGGACGACGGCGACCTGCCTGGTCAGCTGCGCCAGCAGGCGCACCGTGCGGGCCACCACGTCGTCGAGGTCGACGGCGCCGTCCAGGAAGTTCTGGATGGCCCGCCGCTCGGGCTGGGTCATCGGCTTGACGTCGGCCAGCCGGTCGACGAAGAGCCGGTACCCCTTGTCGGTGGGGATCCGCCCCGCGCTGGTGTGGGGCTGGGCGATGTAGCCCTCCTCCTCCAGCGCGGACATGTCGTTGCGCACCGTCGCGGGGGACACGCCGAGGTTGTGCCGCTCGGTGAGGGCCTTGGAGCCCACCGGCTCCTCGGTCCCGACGTAGTCCTGGACGATGGCGCGCAACACCTGCAGCCTGCGTTCACTCAGCATCGCGCACACCTCCGGATGTCGGCTCGGCCTCACCGCTTCTGCCCCTTGCGTCGACTGGCACTCGACCTGGGCGAGTGCCAGTCATTCGCAAGCCAGTGTACGGCCGGGGGGTACGGCGCGGGCAAGGGCGGTCGCCGCGCGGTCCCGATAGCGTCGCCCCATGAGCGTGACGTGGGAAGCCCCCGGCGGATGGGAAAACCTCGGCTGGGAGCCGCTGGCCCCCGGTGTGGGGCGGCTGCGGCTGCCGGTGTGGGACTGCACGGTGGGTCTGGTGGCGGGGCCCGAGGGGGCACTGCTGGTGGACGCGGGGTCGAGTGTGGCCGAAGGCACACGGATCCGCCAGGAGGCCGAGGAGCTCCTGAACGCCGGGGCGCCGTCGACGGAAGGTGCGGGAGGGGCGCGAGCCACGCGAGGGGCGGGAGCCGCAGGAGGGGCAGGAACCGAGAGGCGTGTCACACATGTGGCGCTCACCCATCCCCACTTCGACCATGTGCTGGGCGCCTGTGTGTTCGCCGGCGCGGAGACGTTCGCGGCGGTGGGTTCCGGCGCGCTGCTCACCTCCGGCGAGGGGCGGGACGCGCTGCGGGCCGACGCGGTGGCCGAAGGGCTGGCCGCGGACGTGGCGGAGAGGGCGGTGGAGCTGCTGACCGCACCCCGGCACGAGGTGCACGACGACCACGTGGTGGACCTCGGCGGCGGTGTCCGGCCGGTGCTGGCCAATGTGGGGCCGGGCCACACCGCGCACGACCTGGCGGTGCTGGTGCCGGGGCCGCGTCCGGTGGTGTTCTGCGGCGACCTGGTGGAGGAGTCCGGCGAACCGCAGGCCGGGCCGGACGCGGTCGCCTCCCGCTGGACCGCCGCGCTCACCCGGCTGCTGGAGCTGGGCGGCGAGGACGCGCTCTACGTGCCGGGGCACGGGGCGGTGGTGGACGCCGCCTTCGTGCGGCGGCAGCGCGAGGAGCTGTCACGGAGGTTCGGCACCGCCTGGTGAGCGCGCCGAAGGCGTGTCGCGTAGGCACGCCGTTCGGTTTTCCCTATCGTCGGTCGAATGCGCCCGTACTCGCCCGATCTCACGCCGCCGTGGAAGAAGCCGAAGCCGGTGCCCGAGGTCCCGGCGGAGCCCGGCCTGGTCGTGGAGGACCCCGCCACCGGGTACTGCGGCGCCGTCGTGGGCTGCGAGGCCGGCACGGTCACCCTGGAGGACCGGCACGGCAGGCACCGCGTCTTCCCGCTGGCGCCGGCCGCCTTCCTGCTGGAGGGCCGTCCGGTGACCCTGGTCCGCGCGGCCGCGGCCCCGAGGCGTCCCTCGCGCACCGCCTCCGGTTCCGTCGCCGTCCCCGGCGCGCGGGCCCGGGTCGCCCGCGCGGGGCGGATCTACGTGGAGGGCCGGCACGACGCCGAGCTGGTCGAGAAGGTCTGGGGCGACGACCTGCGGATCGAGGGCGTGGTCGTGGAGTACCTGGAGGGCGTGGACGACCTGCCCGGGGTGGTGGAGGAGTTCGCCCCGGGCCCGGACGCGCGCCTGGGCGTCCTGGTCGACCACCTGGTGCCCGGCTCCAAGGAGTGGCGCATCGCCGAGGCGGTCACCAGCGCGCACGCGCTGGTCGTCGGCCACCCCTACGTCGACGTCTGGCAGGCGGTGAAGCCCTCCGCCCTCGGCATCGACGCCTGGCCCGTGATCCCCCGCGGCCAGGACTGGAAGACCGGCGTCTGCCGCGCCCTCGGATGGCCCGACAACACCGGCGCCGCCTGGCGCCACATCCTCTCCCGCGTCCGCGACTGGAAGGACCTGGAGCCGGAGCTGCTGGGCCGCGTGGAGGAACTCATCGACTTCGTCACGGCACCCTGACGCACCTGACCGCGTTCACGGCAGACGATGCGGCCGGGCGTTCCTGTAGGTCTCGAACTCGTCCGTCTCCAGCTCGAGGTCGAGCGGTTCCACAGGCGTGCGGTCTCCGAACTTGGTGATCCGCTGGCCGCGGTAGTCCGCCCGCTCGGCATCACCGGTCGGCTCGGTGAGCAGCACACACTGCCCCATGATCGGGTCGATGACGAAATAGGCCGGGATGCGCGCGGCTGCGTAGATGGACCGTTTGACCCCGTAGTCGCGCTCCACGCTCGTTCGTGAGACGACTTCCACGACCATCGTGATGATCTCGCAGGGCATCAGACTGCCGTGCCGCGGCCCGATGCCGCGCTCGACGACGACCAGGTCGGGCTGTGGCTGACTCGCCTCCGCGAGGATCGTGACGTTCTGGGTCTGAAGACGGCGCCAGCGACTGCGGGGGATCTGATCCTGCACCGCCTCGACGATGTCGTTGTGCACCACGTCGGGCGCGGCCATCATCACGATTTCCCCCCGGAGGAGTTCGGCCTTGACCCCGTCGGGAACCTCGAGCCTTTCGAAAAGTTCCACGATGTCGGCAGTCATGGGCCGGTCTTCCACAGCGGTCATCTCCGCGGTCCTCCGTCTTCGCCACCGTCCACCGACAGCGGCAGGCTATTCGCCAGCCTAGGCATCGAACTCGGGTTCCGCACGGGTTCACCTGTGGGGGTGGTTCGTGTGATCAGTCCACCAGGTCCCGCACCACGGCGTCGGCCAGCAGCCGCCCCCGCAGGGTCAGCGCGGCGCGGCGC
>NZ_JACADT010000349.1:0-5442 GCF_013421635.1 Streptomyces sp. UH6
CCGTGGCGACGACGACCCCGGTCGCCCGCTCCTTGGCCACGCAGTGCACCGGCAGCAGGCTGACGCTCCACCCCGCGAGCACCACGCCCGCCTCGACCGCCCCGGAGGCCCGCGGTGCGAGGGCGAGCCGCAGCGCCGCCCACCACCACAGCAGGCCCAGCGTCACTCTCACCGCCGTGCCCATGGCGTACCTCCCGCTCCGCCCGGACGGATCACGCCCGGCACCGGCGAGCCCGGCGGCCCGGCCGCCACCGCCCGGACCGGAGGCCTACCCGTTCTCCGCCTGGAACATCCAGTGGTGCTTCTCCAGGTCCGCGGTGATCCCGATCAGCAGGTCCTGCGTGATGGGGTCCGGCTTCTCCGTCGCCTCGACCCTCGACCGCATCCGCCCGATGACCGCCCCCAGCGCGTCCACCATGGTCCGCACCACGTCGCTGTCCTTGATCCATCCCTCGGACACCGTCGCGATGCCGGACCCGGAGGCCACCGTGGCCGCCCGCCCGTCCGGGGAGATCCCGAGCGCGGAGGCCCGCTCGGCCACCGAGTCGGAGTGCGCCCGGGCACTGGTCACCACGTCGTCGAGCTGCAGGTGCAACGACCGGAACCGGGGGCCGATCACGTTCCAGTGGACCTGTTTGCCGACCAGCGAGAGGTCCACCAGGTCGACCAGGGCGCCCTGGAGCGCTTCCGAGACCACCCTGAGGTCCTCGTCCGGCAAAGGGCTCTTGACGACGTACATGCGTTGCTCCTCGTCAGCCGACGTGTCCCTCCACCATGACCGCACCCCGACGACACGGCAAACGGGGCGTATCCGCACGATGTGCGCATACGCCCCGCTGTTCGTTCCGGCCGTGTCCCGTCCGGTTGCCTCGGGACCGCCCGTGTCAGGCGGCGACCACGTCGACAGCCTCCGCGGGCGCCTTGATGGTGACCCGCTCCGGGGAGACACCCGTCACGGAGACGGATCCCAGCATCGGGCGCACCGGAGCCGGCACGGAGGAGTCGGTGGCGGCCGCGGACCGGGCCAGCTCGGCGAGAGCCAGCTCGTCGCTCACTTCCCGCATGAGTTCGGACATCCGCACGTCCAGCGCGTCGCAGATGGCGGCGAGCAGTTCGGAGGACGCCTCCTTCTGCCCGCGCTCCACCTCGGACAGATAACCGAGCGAGACCCTGGCGGACGAAGAGACCTCGCGCAGAGTACGGCCCTGGCGCTGCCGCTGCCGACGCAGCACGTCACCCAGCAGGCGACGGAGCAGAATCATCGGTGGCTCCCTCCTCGGACCGCGTAGCCGCATCCTTCTCGCCCCACCGTACCGCCTCGCGCCGCGGCCGTGCGGGGAGCGATGTCGTGTTCACTCAGGGCTGCAAACATCAGATCCCCCCGTTCTGTTCCGTATCCTATGCCCGCTCGTTTCCTTGCCGTTGGTCCGTCTGCGCCGCGCCTCGGGCGTCGAGGAGCTCTTCCAGGAGCAGTGCGAGCACGTTCCGCGCGCTCTCCCTACGAATTTCCGCCCGTGTGCCGTTCAACCGCAGAGCGCGTACTTTCCCGCCCGCGGACGCATCCACGCCGTCCGTCGCACCCGGCGCACCACCGGCGACGGCGACGAAGACGGTGCCGACCGGCCGGCCGTCCTGCGGCTCGGGTCCGGCCACCCCGGTGGTGGCGATCCCCCAGTCGGCGCCCAGCGCCCGCCGCACGCCCTCCGCCATCTGCCGCGCGACCCGCGCGTCCACGGCGCCGTGCTCGGCGAGCAGCCGGTCGTCGACTCCCAGCAGCCGGTGCTTGACCTCGGTGGCGTAGGCCGTCACCGAACCGAGGAACGCCTTCGAAGCCCCCGGGACCTCCGTCAGCTCGGACGCGACCAGTCCGCCGGTGAGCGACTCGGCGACGGCGACCGTCTCCCCGCGGTGGGTGAGCATCAGGACGACCTCGGCGGCCCCGGGCGTCATGCCGTGCTCCCCCCCGACGCGGCGCGCCGCTCGGCGATTCCCCGCCGGCGCAGCACGATCGCCTGACGGACGTAGTCCAGACCGGTGACCACGGTGAGCGCCACCGCCACCGCCATCACCCACCACCGGAGGGTGGCCAGCGGCCCGGTCAGCGCGAGGATGTACATGCCGACGGCGATGCCCTGGGTGAGCGTCTTGAGCTTGCCGCCCCGGCTGGCCGGGATCACCCCGTACTTGATGACCAGGAAACGGATCACCGTGACGCCGAGTTCCCGGCCGAGGATCACCGCGGTCACCCACCACGGCAGCTCGTCCAGCCAGGACAGGCAGACCAGCGCCGCGCCCATGATCGCCTTGTCGGCGATCGGGTCGGCGATCTTGCCGAAGTCGGTGACCAGGTTGTAGGTGCGGGCCAGGTGCCCGTCGAAGAGGTCGGTGAACATCGCCACCGCGAACGCCGCCCAGGCGAACGAGCGCCACGCGGGGTCGTACCCGCCCTCGGCCAGCATCAGCATCACGAAGCCGGGCACCAGCACCAGCCGGAACATGGTCAGCAGGTTGGCCACGTTCCACAGGCTGGCCTCGTTCACCGCGGCCGCCGCGATCTTCCCGCCTCTGGCCGCCGGCCTGGCGCCCAGGGGCTCGACGGGCTCCTCCATCAGGACCTCCGTCTCGGGCGAGGCGCCGGCGGCGGACGCCGGTACGCCGGTCATCCCGCGGCCTCCGCCAGGTCCGCCCGGGAGACCGACGCGGACGCCTCCGGCAGCGGGCCGCCCAGCGGCTCGGCCACCAGGTCGACGCCCTCGGTGGCGATCACCTTCGCCTCGACGAACTGTCCCACCCGCAGGCCGGCGGCCTCGGTCAGCCGGACCTGGCCGTCGGTCTCCGGCGCCTGGTGCGCCGCTCGCCCGTACACGCCGTCCTCCTCGTCGACGGATTCCACCAGCACCCGGACCGTCTCGCCCACGCGCTCCTCGGCGCGCTGGGAGACGAGCTCCTCGGCCAGCCGGGAGATCCGGGCCAGACGCTCGGCAACGACGTCCTCGTCGAGCTTGCCGTCGTACCCGGCGGCCTCGGTGCCGTCCTCGTCCGAGTACCCGAAAACGCCGATGGCGTCGAGGCGGGCGTTGTTGAGGAAGCGCTCCAGCTCGGCCAGGTCCTCCTCGCTCTCGCCGGGGAAGCCGACGATGAAGTTGGACCGCACACCGGCCTCGGGCGCCTTGGAGCGGATGGTGTCCAGCAGCTCCAGGAAACGGTCGGTGTCGCCGAAGCGGCGCATGGCGCGCAGCACGGCGGGCGCCGAGTGCTGGAAGGAGAGGTCGAAGTAGGGCACGACGCCCGGCGTGGACGTCAGCACGTCGATCAGGCCGGGACGCATCTCGGCGGGCTGGAGGTAGCTGACCCGCACCCGCTCGATGCCGTCGACCTCGGCCAGCTCGGGCAGCAGCGTCTCCAGCAGGCGGATGTCGCCCAGGTCCTTGCCGTAGGAGGTGTTGTTCTCGGAGACCAGCATGACCTCCTTCACGCCCTGCTCGGCCAGCCAGCGCGTCTCCCCCAGGACGTCACTGGGACGGCGGGAGATGAAGGAGCCGCGGAACGACGGGATCGCGCAGAAGGAGCAGCGCCGGTCGCAGCCGGAGGCCAGCTTCACGGACGCCACCGGGGAGCCGTCCAGCCGGCGCCGCAGCGGGGCCCGGGGCCCGGAGGCGGGGGCCAGGCCGTCGGGAAGGTCGGCGGGGGCCGGCTCGGTGTCCACGGTGCCGTGTCCGGGCAGCGCGACGTCGGTGGCCGCCTGTCGCTCCGCGGGGCTGATCGGCAGCAGCTTGCGCCGGTCCCGCGGGGTGTGGGCGGCGTGGATGCCGCCGGAGAGGATGGTCTGCAGCCGGTCGGAGATGTCGGCGTAGTCGTCGAAGCCGAGGACGCCGTCGGCCTCGGGGAGCGCCTCGGCGAGTTCCTTGCCGTACCGCTCGGCCATGCAGCCCACCGCCACGACGGCCTGGGTCCTGCCGTGGTCCTTGAGGTCGTTGGCCTCGAGGAGGGCGTCGACGGAGTCCTTCTTGGCGGCTTCGACGAAGCCGCAGGTGTTGACGACGGCGACGTCCGCGTCCTCGGCGTTCTCCACGAGGTGCCAGCCGTCCGCCTCCAAGCGGCCTGCGAGCTCCTCCGAGTCCACCTCGTTACGGGCGCAGCCAAGGGTGACGAGTGCGACGGTACGGCGTTCAGGCATGGGCTCAAGACTACTTCGTTCCGTCGGCGTCCCACGCCGACGGGGTTGGCCCGGCCGGGCCAACCCCGTGTGCGCGCACCCTCGGTCCCCCTGGAGGGCGGCCCTATCCGGCGGCCGGGTCGCCCTTGGTGTACGACAGGCGTTCCACCTGGCCGTTCTGGAAGTCGTCCTCGATCTTCTCGCCGTTGACGTGCAGCTCGAGGGCGCCGGCGTTGCCGAGGACCAGGTCGACGCGGGTGTCGTCCTGGAAGGTGCGGGAGTCGCCCTCCTCGAGGACGCCGTCCCACAGGACGCGCCCGTTGTGGTCCTTGGCGGAGATCCAGCTGCGCCCGTCGGGGGCGCTCACCTTCACCTCGACCTTGTCGCGCGGCGCGGCGGCGATGGCACTCTCGGTGGGCTCGGGCGCGGCGGGCTTCCCGGTGGGCTTCCCGGTCACCGAGACACTGGGCTCGGGGCCCTCGGCGACCTGGGCGCGGTCGGTCCCGTCGCTGTCCCCGCCGAAGGCGGTGAAGCCGACGAAGCCGATCACGGCGACGATGGCGGTGACCATGGCCGCGGTCCAGTTCGGACCGCGGCGCTCGGGGCGGATGCGTTCCGCCTCGAAGAGCGGAGCGGCGGGGGTGGGCGCCGGGCGACCGCCGTGCCTCTTGTCGTAGGACGCGATCAGCGGGGCCGGGTCCAGGCCGACCGCGCGCGCCAGGGTCCGGATGTGGCCACGGGCGTAGACGTCGCCGCCGCACGGGCCGAAGTCGTCCTCCTCGATGGCCTGCACGATGGCGACGCGCACCCGGGTGGCGTTGCTGACGTCGTCGACCGACAGCCCGGCCGCCGTGCGGGCACGCCGGAGGGCGTGGCCGATCGGCGGAAGGTCTTCACGGTCCTTGTCGAGGTCGTCCTGGAACGGACGCTCTTCTTCGGAGGGGTTGCCGAGGGACACGGGGGCGCCTTTCGAGGGTGTGGCCACCTGTGCTGGAGGTTCAGTCTAGGGGGGGTGCGAAAGGGTGGGGCAAGCGGGCGACGGCGGTTTGTAGGCCGCCGGGTGGGCACCCGCCTGTGCCCGGTTCGACGTGCGAGGGCGGGGAACGGTTGCCCTGCTTCCGTTACGGGAGGATCACGGTGAACCGGCCTGCCGGGCGGGGCCGGCGGGACGTCCGCCTTGATGATCCCCCACGCCGCCCCCCTTCCACGTCCGGCTCTCGCCAAACCACCCGAAGGGCGCTCGGTCACCGCACGGTTCCGCGGCTCGGGCGCCCCGGCGTCCTCCT
>NZ_JACADT010000035.1:0-16583 GCF_013421635.1 Streptomyces sp. UH6
TCGGACAGGCGCGCGATGTGCGCCCGGCAGGTGCGCACGCTGATCCCGAGCCGCTCGGCGATCGCGGCGTCCTGGTGCCCCTCCGCCAGCAGCGCGGCGATCGACCGCTCCCGGTGCGAGACCCCCGGCACACAGTTCTCCGGCGCCGGCACCGGCGACCCCACCGGCACCGCCAGCCGCCACAGCCGCTCGAAGACGGTCGCCAGGTAGTCCACCAGGGCCGGCTGCCGCAGCTCCAGCGCCAGCGTCCGCCGCGAGTTGGCCGGCACGAACGCGACCGTGCGGTCGAAGAGGATCAGCCGCTCCGGCACCTCGTCCAGGGTGCGCGCCTCCACGGCGTCGCCCATCAGGTCCAGGTAGCCCAGCAGGCCCTGCCCGTGGCGGGCGACGTGGGTGTACAGGTCCCGCATCCGCACGCCCCGCCGCCGCAGCTCCATGGCGCGCGGCAGGCCCTCGCTGAGCTCGTGCTCGGGCCGGATGCCGCCCGGCTGCACGGTGAGCACCTCGGTGGTGCAGGCGGCGGAGGCCTCGTCCATCGCCGCCTGGATCCGCGGCAGCCCGTCCAGCACCCGGATCGAGGACACGCCCCCGGCGGCGCCGGCGGTGTCCGCGGGGCGGAGCCGGCCGCCGAGTCCGGCGTACCGGTCGGCGGCCGTGAGCGCGGAGCCCATCCGCCGGTGCGCCTCGTCCATCTCCTGGCACAGCTCACGCAGCAGCCGCGTCATGACCTCCTGCGGGGCCGTCGGCAGCAGCCAGGCCAGGTCGTCGGGGTCGGGGTGCAGGAGCGCCAGGTCGAGCAGGCAGGGCACCGCGTCCGCCTCCCGCCGCGGCACCCGACCCCTGCGGACGGCCCGGGAGTACACCCGGTCGCCCTCCTCGCAGAGACGCTCGGGACCGTGCGGGTGCCCCTGGTGCGCGCGGACGGCGGCAGCCTCACCGGTCATCCATTTCTCCACCCCCGGTAGCCACTCCTGTTCGCAGCGCCACTATGCGCGGCCGTGGACCCGTGCCGCAATACGCAACCGGCCCCGATGGGCATCGGGGCCGGTCGGTGTCGGGAGGCGTCAGAGCAGCTTGGCGGCCTGGCAGGCGGCCTGGAGCTTCGGCGTGCAGATGTCGTCCACCGTGTGGATGCCGTCGGCGACGATGGTCTTCTTGATGTTGTCCCGGGTCAGTTCGACCACGGGGACGAGCGCCGCCGGGATGTCCTTGTGGGTGGGGCTGCTCACCGAGTCACGGGTCAGCGCGTCGAACTGGATGTCGTGACCGCGGACCTTCGCGACGGCCATCTCGGCCGCGGCCTCGGCCTCGTTCGGGTACGGCTTGTACACCGTCATGTACTGCTCACCGGTGATGATGCGCTGCACCGCCTCGAGGTCGGCGTCCTGGCCGGTGATCGGCGGCATGTCGGTGACTCCCGCCGCCTTCAGCGCCGCCACCACACCGCCGGCCATGCCGTCGTTGGCGGAGAGCACACCGTCGATCTCCTCGGCGCCGACCGCCTCGATGGCCTCGGCCATGTTCTTCCGCGCCTGCTCCGGGTCCCAGCCGTCGGTGTCGTACTCCTTGACGACGTCCTGGCCGGTCAGCTCGCCCTTCGCGCCTTCCTTGAACATCGCGGCGTTCGGGTCGGCGGGCGAGCCGTTCATCATCACGATCTTGCCGCCGGGCGCCGCCTCGGCCAGGGAACGGCCCTGGACCTCGCCCACCACGGTGTTGTCGAAGGACACGTACGCGTCCACCGGGCCCTCGGCCAGCCGGTCGTAGGCGATGACCGGGATGCCCGCCTCCTTGGCGTTGGTCACCTCCGGGGCGACCTTCTTGGCGTCCACCGGGTCCACGACGATGATGTCGATCTCGTCCTCGACCATCGCGCGCATCTGGCGGTTCTGCTCGGCCTGGTCGCCGTTGGCGTTGGCGTAGCGGACCTTGCCCTTGTCCTCGGTGAGCTCCTCGACCTTCGCCTGGAACATCGGGAAGTCGAACAGCTCGTACCGGGCGATCTTCTTCTCCGGCATCAGCAGGCCGATGGTGATGTCGTTGGGATCGGCCAGGTCGCCGCCGTCGTCCGTCCCCTGGCCGCTGCCACACGCGGCGAGCGACAAGGACAGCGTGACGGCGGCCACGGATATGGCATAGCGACGCATTCGGGAGCCCACTTCTGCGTTCGGGTTCAGGGCGCCTCACGACGATCCGGCCGGCACGTCAAGGTCGGGACGGCGCGAAGCGGAATCGGCCGTTGCCGTGACCGGAGTGGTGTTCTGCGGCTCGTGTGATGACAGAGCGGAATCATAGCCAGTGCGCCTTCACACGTCTCCCTGGGTGCCCCATGGATCCGGCTCCAAGATCACACACGAGCGGCACAACCTCTCCGGCCTCCCATGAGTCATGTCTCACGGCCGTCCTGACGGACGGCCCCCGACGGACCCCCAGGAGTTCCCCGACCGTGAACCGCACATCCCCGGCCCGTGCCGCCACCGCCGCCGCGGTGGTCCTCGCCACCACCGGTGGCCTGCTCGGCGCGGCGGCCACCGCCTCGTCGGCGGCGGTGACCTGCGCCTCCCCCGTGTTCAAGCGGCAGTTCTTCGCGAACACCTCCTTCTCCGGCACGCCGAAGAAGACCGACTGCGACAGCAAGATCGACCAGAACTGGGGAACCGGGGCGCCCACGTCCGGCCTGCCCAGCAACAACTTCGGCGTCCGCTGGTCGGTGACCCGCGACTTCGGCTCCGGCGGTCCCTTCACCTTCACCGCGTCCTCGCGTGACGGCATCCGCCTCTACCTCGACGGGGTCCGCAAGGTCGACCTCTGGAAGAACGTCTCCACCACCGTCTCCAAGACGGTCAACCTCACCATCCCCTCGGGCAAGCACTCCCTGCGGATCGACTTCGTCAACTGGACCGGCTCCGCGAACGTCAAGTTCGCCTACACCCCGCGCACCACGGCGAGCGTGGACAAGGTCAAGCCGCTGACGCCGGGCGGCGCGGCGCTGACGTACGACACCGGCACGTACCGGGCGAAGCTGTCCTGGACGAAGAGCCCGGAGATGGACCTCGCCGGCTACCAGGTCTTCCGCCGTGTCCAGGGCGGCTCCTACCCGGCGAAGCCGCTGGCCACCACGACGTCCACGTCGTACACCGACACCCCGCCCAAGGACGGCAAGCTCTACTACTACGAGGTCCGCGCCTACGACAAGGCGGGCAACGTCTCCTCCGGCACCGCCGACAAGGGCGTCACCACGGTCGACCGCACCGGCCCGGCCGCGCCCTCCGGGCTCGTCGCGGCGACCGACCTGTACGGCGTCCAGCTGCACTGGAACGCGGTCCCGGACGCCACCCGCTACGAGGTGCTGCGGCAGGACCCGCAGACCGGGGAGCGGACGAAGGCGGGCGAGGTCACGGGCCGGACCACTCTCCTCGACCAGGCCCACTTCTCCGGGACCTACCTGGTGCGCGGCTACGACGCCGCGGGCAATCCGGGCGCCCTCTCCGCCCCCTCCGTCGCCGACGGCGTCGACCGCACCCCGCCGGCCGCGCCCTACGGGCTGAAGGCCCTGGTCCGTCCCGGCGCGGTCTTCCTGACCTTCCGGACGCCGGAGCTCCCGCTCCGGGACGAGCTCGACAACGACGCACGGGTGTACGTGTACCGGACGCACGGGACGGGGGCGGACGCGGAGACCGTCGAGGTCCGGTGCAACGACGACGACGTCACCTACCTGGACGCCCCGTACAGCACGGACGACGGCGAGATGACCTTCAGCTGCGTCGACACGTCCGTGGCTCCCGACAGCACGTACACCTACACGACGGGCGTCACCGACGGCCGGGGCAACCCCTCCGCCCGGTCCACGCCGGTGACGGTGTACACCAGCGACCGCACCCCGCCGGCCCCGCTCACCGGCCTGACGGCGACGCCCCGCACCGACGGCGTGCTGCTGAAGTGGGACGTGCCGGACGACGACATCGCGTCCTACCGCGTCATGCGCGGCCTCACGGGCGAGGACGGCACGGTCCGGTGGCAGGAGGTCTCCTGCACGCACGTGAACGGGTTCCTGGGCGCCAGGCTCTGCCCGGGCCTCCCGGACGGGGAGACGGCCCTCTACTCGGTCCGTGCCGTGGACGAGTTCGGCAACGTGCTCGCGGCGGACGACCCGGGCGTCGCCACCGTGACCGTCACCGAACTCGTCGTGCTGCCCGGTGACCCGGTCGTCACGGCGTCCGGCCCGCTGACCTCGAGCCCGCGCACCGGCGGTCCCGGCGTGGTCCCGGCGACCTGGTTCTGCTCGGGCGTCGCCGACTGCGCGGAGATCACCACGTACCGGGTGAGCCGCTGGGACGGGGACTCCTACCAGTACCTGGGCAGCGTCGCGGGCGGCACGCAGAGCTGGATCCGCTACGACGACGCCACGCAGCCGGCCGGCACCGTCAGCTGGTACGAGGTGGTCGGCGTCCGCGCGGACGGCACGGAGCTCCCGGCCGTCCACACGTACGCCGTCCGGTACGACCAGGACTGAGCCGCGCCTCCGTCCGTCCGCGCGCACCGCGCACACGGCGAAGGGGCCGGAGGACCTCACGGTCCTCCGGCCCCTTCGGGCTTCCGGCCTTTACGGGCTTCCGCCGCGCGCCCGCGCGCACCGCTAGGAATCGCGCCGCGTCGGCGGGCGCCAGACCACCAGCGCGCTGGTGCGGGCCGCCTCCTGGTACGGAACCAGGTCCCGCCGGTAGGAGGCGTGCACCGCCGCCTCGCGGGCCCGGATCGTCGCCGCCGCGCCCTCGACCGCGGACTGGAGTTCCGCGACGCGGGACTGGAGGGCGGCGACCTGGTTCTCCAGCTCGATGATCCGCTTGATCCCCGCCAGGTTGATGCCCTCGTCCTGCGACAGCTGCTGCACCTGGCGGAGCAGCTGGATGTCGCGGGCCGAGTACCGCCGGCCGCGCCCGGCCGTGCGGTCCGGGGAGACCAGGCCGAGGCGGTCGTACTGCCGCAGGGTCTGCGGGTGCAGGCCGGACAGCTGGGCCGCCACCGAGATGACGTAGACCGGGGTGTCCTCGGTCAGTTCGTACGGATTGCGCCGACGGCCGTCCATCTCGTCATGCTCCCTTCGCGGCTTCGAACAGCTCCGCTCGCGGGTCCTCCCCCGCGGTCGCCTCGCGGTACGCCTCGAGTGCGTCCCGAGCCTTCCCCGACAGGTCCTTGGGAACACTCACCTCGACGGTGACCAGGAGGTCGCCGCGGGTGCCGTCCTTGCGGACCGCGCCCTTGCCGCGGGCGCGCATGGTGCGCCCGTTGGGCGTGCCCGGGGGCAGCTTCAGGGTGACCGGCGGGCCGCCCAGGGTCGGCACGCGGATGTCGCCGCCCAGGGCGGCCTCCGGGTACGTCACCGGCACGGTCACCGTCAGGTTGTCGTCCTTGCGGCCGAAGACCGGGTGCTTGTCCACGTGGACGACCACGTACAGGTCGCCCGCAGGGCCGCCCCGCTCGCCGGGCGCGCCCTTGCCGCGCAGGCGGATGCGCTGACCGTCGCTGACCCCGGCGGGGATGCGGACCTGCATCGTGCGCGAGGACTTGGCGCGGCCGGAGCCCTTGCAGACCTCGCAGGGGTTCTCCGCGATCAGGCCGCGGCCCTTGCAGTCCGGACACGGGTCGGTCAGCGAGAAGCCGCCGCCCGAGCCGCGGGCCACCTGCCCGGTGCCGACGCAGGTCGGGCACACCCGGGGCGTGCCGTTCTTGTCGCCGGTGCCCGAGCATGCCTTGCAGGCCGCCTGGCTGGACATCCGCAGCGGAACGGTCGCGCCGTCCACCGCCTCGGTGAAGCTGAGCGTCACCTCGGACTCGATGTCCTGCCCGCGCCGCGGCTGCGTGCGGGCGCCGCCCGGCGCGCCGCCGCGGTTGCCGAACAGGCCCCCGAAGACGTCACCGAGCCCGCCACCGCCGCCGAAACCGCCACCGCCGCCGCCGGCCCCGCCCTGGGCGCCCCCGAAGAGGTCGCCCAGGTCGAAGTTGAACGTTCCTCCGGCAGCACCCGGACCCGGACGGAAGCCGCCGTTGCCGAAGAGCTGGCGGGCGTCGTCGTACTCCTTGCGCCGCTTGGGGTCGCCGAGCACGTCGTTGGCCTCGGAGATCTCCTTGAAGCGCTCCTCGGCCGCCGCGTTGCCCTTGTTGGCGTCCGGGTGGAACTCGCGGGCGAGCTTCCGGTACGCCTTCTTGATCTCGGCCTCGGTGGCGTCCTTCGGGACGCCGAGAACCTTGTAGTAGTCCTTCTCGATGAAGTCCTTGGTGCTCATCCCCGACGTCCCTCCTTCCGTCCGTCACCGGCGCGCCGGTCAACGGCGCGCCGCCTCACGTCAGCCCTCGTCCGGGCCACCGTTCTCCTTGTTCTCGCCCGCGTCGGCGGACTCGGCCTCCTCGGACGTGGCGTCCTCGGAGCCGGACTCCTCCCCCTGGACCGTCTGCGCACCCGGCTGCGGCTCGGCCACGGCCACCCGCGCGGGGCGGATGATCCGGTCGCCGATCTTGTACCCGGGCTGCAGAATGCCCACGCAGGTCGTCTCGGTGACGTCCGGCGCGTAGGAGTGCATCAGCGCCTCGTGGATCGTCGGGTCGAAGGGCTCGCCCTCCTTGCCGAACTGCTGGAGGCCCATCTTGGCCGCCACCGTCTCCAGCGACTCGGCCACCGACTTGAAGCCGCCGACGAGTTCGCTGTGGTCACGGGCCCGCCCGATGTCGTCGAGCACCGGCAGGAGCTCGGTCAGGAGGTTCGCCACGGCGACCTCCCGGACCGCGATCCGGTCGCGCTCGACCCGACGACGGTAGTTCTGGAACTCCGCCTGGAGCCGCTGGAGGTCCGCGGTGCGCTCGGTGAGCGCGGTGCGGGCCTGGTCCAGCTGTGCCGTCAGGCCTGCGGTCTGAGCCGCGTCCCCGGCCGGGGCCGCCGGCTCCTCCTTGGCGGAGGAGCCGGCGGCCTGCGGCTCGGCGTCTTCGGAGCCGGTGCCGGAGGGGACGTCGGGCTTCTCGTCAAAACCCGGGGTCTCCTCCGTCACGCGGCACCGTCCTTGCGCTCGTCGTCGACGATCTCGGCGTCCACGACGTCGTCGTCGCCGGCCTTGGCGTCGCCGCCGTCGGTGGCGCCGCCGGCCGCCTGGGCGCCCTGGGCGTCGGCGTACATGGCCTGGCCGAGCTTCTGCGAGACCGCCGCGACCTTCTCGGTGGCGGTGCGGATCTCCGCGGCGTCCTCGCCCTTGAGCTTCTCCTTCAGCTCGGCGACGGCGCCCTCGACCTCGGTCTTCACGTCCGCCGGGACCTTGTCCTCGTTGTCCTTGAGGAACTTCTCGGTCTGGTAGACGAGCTGCTCGCCCTGGTTGCGGGTCTCGGCGGCCTCGCGGCGCTTGTGGTCCTCCTCCGCGTAGCGCTCGGCCTCCTCACGCATGCGGTCGACCTCGTCCTTCGGCAGCGAGGAGCCGCCGGTGACGGTCATCTTCTGCTCCTTGCCCGTGCCCAGGTCCTTCGCGGTCACGTGCATGATGCCGTTGGCGTCGATGTCGAAGGAGACCTCGATCTGCGGGACGCCGCGCGGGGCCGGCGGGAGGCCGGTCAGCTCGAACATGCCGAGCTTCTTGTTGTACGCGGCGATCTCGCGCTCGCCCTGGTAGACCTGGATCTGCACGGACGGCTGGTTGTCCTCGGCCGTCGTGAAGATCTCGGAGCGCTTGGTCGGGATCGTGGTGTTGCGCTCGATCAGCTTGGTCATGATGCCGCCCTTGGTCTCGATGCCGAGGGACAGCGGGGTGACGTCGAGGAGCAGGACGTCCTTGACCTCGCCCTTGAGGACACCGGCCTGGAGCGAGGCGCCGATGGCGACGACCTCGTCCGGGTTCACGCCCTTGTTGGCCTCCTTGCCGCCGGTCAGCTCCTTGACGAGCTCGGCGACGGCGGGCATGCGGGTCGAACCACCGACGAGGACGACGTGGTCGATCTCGCTGAGCGCGATGCCGGCGTCCTTGATGACGTTGTGGAACGGAACCTTGCAGCGCTCCAGCAGGTCCGAGGTCAGCTGCTGGAACTGGGCGCGGGTGAGCTTCTCGTCCAGGTGCAGCGGGCCCTCGGCGGACGCCGTGATGTAGGGCAGGTTGATCGAGGTCTCGGTGGACGAGGACAGCTCGATCTTGGCCTTCTCGGCGGCCTCGCGCAGACGCTGCAGGGCCATCTTGTCCTTGGCCAGGTCCACGCCGTGGGCGTTCTGGAACTGCTTGACCAGGTAGTCGACGACGCGCTGGTCCCAGTCGTCACCACCGAGGTGGTTGTCGCCGTTGGTGGCCTTCACCTCCACGACGCCGTCGCCGATCTCCAGCAGCGAGACGTCGAAGGTGCCGCCACCGAGGTCGAAGACCAGGATGGTCTGGTCGTCCTTGTCGAGGCCGTACGCCAGCGCGGCCGCGGTGGGCTCGTTGACGATGCGCAGGACGTTCAGGCCCGCGATCTCGCCGGCCTCCTTCGTCGCCTGACGCTCGGAGTCGTTGAAGTACGCCGGGACGGTGATGACCGCGTCGGTCACCTTCTCGCCCAGGTAGGCCTCCGCGTCCCGCTTCAGCTTCTGCAGGATGAACGCGGACATCTGCTGCGGGTTGAAGTCCTTGCCGTCCAGGTTGATCTTCCAGTCGGTGCCCATGTGGCGCTTGACCGACCGGATGGTCCTGTCGACGTTGGTGACGGCCTGGCGCTTGGCGACCTCGCCGACGAGCACCTCGCCGTTCTTGGCGAAGGCGACGACGGACGGCGTGGTCCTGGCGCCCTCGGCGTTGGTGATGACGGTGGGCTCACCGCCCTCCAGAACGCTGACGACCGAGTTGGTCGTACCCAGGTCGATGCCGACCGCACGTGCCATGGTGATCTTCCTCCAGCTGACTTGAGTGGAACAGGCTCAAGTGTGCCGCATCCTCCCGACAGAGGCAACAGACCTGAGTCGATTGGACTCAACTTTACGGAGGCGAGGTCCGCATGGCGCGTCAACAGGCCGGAGAACGGGCCCGGACGACGGCCGGCGACGGGCATCAGAGGGATGCGGCGAGGGCGCGGGGAAGGGCGGACGCCCCTCCGCCCCTGCCCGGGGAGATACTGAGGTAACCCTCAGCGACGCAGATCACCGCTCCGGCGGCTGCGGGGCGGCGCAAGATATGGATACTCTCGAACGGACTGGATAAGTTACCGCTTAGTAATAGCGGTCCAGCTCGGTTCAGCCGCCAGTCGCTCAGTCGTAGACCTCGCAGGCCCGAGGAGCCTCCCATGCAACTCGCCGCGATCATCGTGTCGCTGGTCCTGACCGTGGTGGGCGTTGCGCTGCTCGCACGCGCCGTCGGTCAGTTCGTCCGGTATTTCAGGCTCGGCCAGCCCGTGCCCGCGGGTACCCGGACCGACAACCCCTACCAGCGCAGCGTGACGCTGGTGAAGGAATTCCTCGGCCACACGCGGATGAACCGCTGGGGAATCGTGGGCTTCGCCCACTGGTTCGTCGCCGTCGGCTTCTTCTCGCTGGTGCCCACCCTCATCACCGCGTTCGGCCAGCTCTTCAAGGCCGACTGGGCCATCCCGTTCATCGGGCACTGGACGCCGTTCGAGATGTTCGTCGAGTTCATCGGCACGATGACGACGCTCGGCATCCTGACGCTGATCGTGATCCGGCAGCTCTCCAAGGCGACCCGCCCCGGCCGCAAGTCCCGCTTCGCCGGGTCCAACGCCGGCCAGGCGTACTTCGTCGAGACGGTCATCCTGACCATCGGCCTCGCGATCATGATGCTGCGCGGCCTCGAGGGCGCCCTGCTGGACATCCCGCACTACGAGCCCGCGTACTTCGCCTCGTACCCGCTGGTCCTGGCCTTCGACGGGCTGAGCGTCCCGACGCTGCAGAACCTGATCTACCTCTTCGCGATGATCAAGATCGGGACGTCCTTCATCTGGATGATCGTGGTCTCGCTGCGGACGGACATGGGTGTCGCCTGGCACCGCTTCCTGGCCTTCCCCAACATCTGGTTCAAGCGCAACGCCGACGGCTCCACCGCGCTGGGCGCCCTCCAGCCGATGACCTCCGGCGGCAAGGAGATCGACTTCGCCGACCCCGGTGAGGACGACGTCTTCGGCGTCTCCCAGGTCGAGCAGTTCTCCTGGAAGGGCCTGCTGGACTTCTCCACCTGCACCGAGTGCGGCCGCTGCCAGTCGCAGTGCCCCGCCTGGAACACCGGCAAGCCGCTCTCGCCGAAGCTGCTGATCATGTCGCTGCGCGACAACATGCACGCCAAGGCCCCGTACCTGCTGGCCGGCGGCGGCAAGACCATGGAGGGCGAGGAGAAGGCCTCCGAGGAGCAGCTCAAGGACGTTCCCGCGGCCGCCCTCGCGGAGGCCGAGCGCCCGCTGATCGGGACGCTCGAGGAGAACGGCGTCATCGACCCGGACGTCCTGTGGTCCTGCACCACCTGCGGTGCCTGCGTCGAGCAGTGCCCGGTGGACATCGAGCACGTCGACCACATCGTCGACATGCGCCGCTACCAGGTCATGATCGAGTCCGCGTTCCCGTCCGAGGCGGGCACGATGCTCAAGAACCTGGAGAAGAAGGGCAACCCCTGGGGCCTGGCGAAGAAGCAGCGCCTGGAGTGGCTCAAGGAGGTCGAGTTCGAGGTCCCGGTCGTCGGCAAGGACATCGAGGACCTCACCGAGGTCGAGTACCTCTACTGGGTCGGCTGCGCCGGCGCCCTGGAGGACCGCGCCAAGAAGACCACCAAGGCCTTCGCCGAGCTGCTGCACATCGCGGGCGTCAAGTTCGCCATCATGGGCGGCGACGAGAAGTGCACCGGCGACTCCGCCCGCCGCCTCGGCAACGAGCCCCTGTTCCAGGAGCTCGGCATGGAGAACGTCATGGCGCTGAACATGGCGTTCGGCGAGGAGATGGACGACGACGGCAAGGTCACGGCCGAGTCGAAGAAGCCGAAGTCCGCGAAGAAGATCGTCGCGACCTGCCCGCACTGCCTCAACACGATCGGCAACGAGTACCCGCAGCTCGGCGGTGACTACGAGGTCATCCACCACACCCAGCTGCTCCAGCACCTGATCGACGAGGGCAAGCTGATCCCGGTCACCCCGGTCGAGGGTCTGATCACCTACCACGACCCCTGCTACCTGGGCCGCCACAACAAGATCTACACGCCCCCGCGCGAGATCATCGCCAACGTCCCCGGTCTGCGGAACGAGGAGATGCACCGCCACAAGGAGCGCGGCTTCTGCTGCGGCGCCGGCGGCGCGCGGATGTGGATGGAGGAGCGGATCGGCAAGCGCATCAACAACGAGCGCGTCGACGAGGCCCTCTCCCTCAACCCGGACATCGTCTCCACCGCCTGCCCGTTCTGCCTGGTCATGCTGACCGACTCGGTCAACGGCAAGAAGAACGACGGCAAGGCCAAGGAGTCGATCCAGGTCGTGGACGTCGCCCAGCTCCTGCTGGAGTCCGTCAAGACCCCCGGCGACCCGGCGGGCGAGGCGGAGACCGAGGAGGCGCCGGAGCCGCAGCCGGCGCAGTAGCGGTCCCTCTTCCGAAGGTCCCGAAGGTCCCGAAGGTCCCGAAGGCCGGGGCCCGGCCGAGCACCACGCCCGGCCGGGCCCCGGCCTCGTTCGTCCGCCCGTCTCCGCGCCGCCGTGCGCGCGACACCCCTCGTACAACCATCGCCGGTCCACGGCGGTCGTGTAGGTCACCCGGCCCTGAGGCCGGAACGTCGCCGCGGGGCGGTGGCCGTCGTGGTGCCGTCACTGCCGTACCCAGGGGGAGCCGCACATGAACCGAAGGACCCGCACCGCGCTCGCGACCGTCGTGGCGGCCGCGCTCACCGGGGGCCTGCTCGCCCTCGCCGGGCCGGGCGCCGTCGCCGCGGACGCCGTGGCGGTCGCGCACGCCGACTTCAACGGGGACGGCGTCGGCGACATCGCCACCCCCTCGGCCTCGACCGTGGCCGGCCACCACACGGCCGGTCAGGTCGTGATCGTCTACGGGGTGAGGGGCACCGGCCTCACGGCCACGAAGCGGACCGTGATCGGCCAGGACACCCCGGGGGTCCCCGGCACCGTCGAGTCCGGCGACCGGTTCGGCTGGAGCACCGCCCACGCCGACTTCGACGGCGACGGCTACGACGACCTCGCCGTCTCCTCCGACGCGGAGGACGTGGGCGACGTGGAGAACGCCGGGATGGTCACCCTCCTCTGGGGCTCCGCCGCCGGACTCAG
Source organism: Streptomyces sp. UH6 (assembly GCF_013421635.1). Classification (NCBI taxonomy): domain Bacteria; kingdom Bacillati; phylum Actinomycetota; class Actinomycetes; order Kitasatosporales; family Streptomycetaceae; genus Streptomyces; species Streptomyces sp. UH6. Next base: position 12,259 of record NZ_JACADT010000035.1, read on the forward strand.
TGGCAAGGGCGCCGTCACGCTCGAGAACCCCTCCCCCACCCGGTTCGCCCGCTGGGGCCACCAGCTGGCGGCCGGCGACTTCGACGGCGACGGCCGGCAGGACCTGGTCGTCGCGGACGACTCCAGCACCATGGTCGTGCTCCGGGGCGGCATCACCAGGTCCGGAACCTCCGGCGACCGGCGGCCGGTGCCCACGCCGCTCACCTCGGGGTACCCGTGGAGCCTCACGGCGGGCGACGTCGACGGGGACCACCGCACCGACCTGCTCGTCAACGGCTTCGTCCCCGAGGCCGACGAGCCCTTCTACGGCCTGCCCCGCAACTTCCTGCTGCCCGGTTCGCCAACGGGGCCGGACGCCTCCGCCGCCCGGGAGCTGCGGCCCGGGCGGTACAGCGCCGTCGGCGACATCGACCGCGACGGTCTCGCCGACGTCGTCAGCGGGATGCCGGCGGACGAGTGGACGGACGGCGAGCACATGCCCTACGCCACCCAGGGCGGACAGGTCTGGATCACCTACGGCACCGCGGACGGCACCGGGCGGGTGCAGGCCGTCGGCCAGGGCACCCCCGGCGTGCCCGGCACCGCCGAGGACGGCGACCGGTTCGGCAGCTCCGTCGACCTCGGCGACATCGACGGCGACGGCTACCTCGACCTGGCGGTCGGGGCGCCCGGCGAGGACGTGGGCACCCTCAAGGACAGCGGCAGCGTCGTCGTCCTCCGCGGCGGCCCCGCAGGCCTCACCACGACCGGCGCCCGCACCTTCCACCAGGACACCGCGGGCGTGCCCGGCACGGCCGAGGCCTACGACTGGTTCGGCACGGACGTGAAGCTGGACGACGTCAACGGCGACGGCCGGGCCGACCTGACCGCCGGCAGCGGCGAGAACGACGGCAACGGCAGCATCACCTACCTGCCCTCCGACGGCGGCGCGCTCACCGGCACCGGCTCCCGCTCGCTCTCCCCGACCGCCCTGGGCGTCCCGACGGCGGACGAGCCGGCGATCGGCGAGCGGTTCACCGACTGACGGGGCCGACGCACCCGTTCACTCCTCGCTCACCTTCCGTACAACCATTCGCACGCGTCGCCGGTCTTGATCGCCGTCCGGACGATCGTGCCGGACGTCCTCTGCGCGGAACGGCCCCCGAACCGGGCCCTTCCGCCGGCCATGGAGAACACACATGCACCGTAGGACCCGCACCACACTCGCGACCGTCGCCGCCGCCGCGGTGACCGGCGGGCTGCTCACCTTCACGGCCGCCTCCACCGCCGTCGCGGTCGACGGCACGGTGGCCTCGCAGGCCGACTTCGACAACGACGGCATCGGCGACGTGGCCACCTCGGCCTCCGGGGCGTACGTCGGCGGCAAGAGCCAGGCCGGCCAGGTGGTCGTCGCCTACGGCGCGCAGGGCACCGGCCTGACCGCCGCCAAGCGGTCCGTCATCAGCCAGGACACCTCCGGCGTCCCGGGCGGCGCCGAGGCCGGCGACGCGTTCAGCAGTGACACCGCCTACGCCGACTTCGACGGCGACGGCTACGACGACCTGGCGGTCGGCGCGCCCGGCGAGGACCTCGGCAGCGACAAGGACGGAGGCATGGTCACCATCCTCTGGGGTTCCGCCGCCGGTCTCACCGGCAAGGGCGCCGTAGAGATCGCCGACCCGGCCGCCGGCTCCCACGACCAGTGGGGCCGCCTGCTCTCGGCCGGCGACTTCGACGGCGACGGCCGGCAGGACCTGGCCGTCGCCACCACCAAGAACAAGCTGTACGTGTTCAAGGGCGGCATCTCCCGGACCGGCGCCTACGGCAGCCGCCAGACGGTCCAGGCGCCGATCATGGCCGACGACACGCCGTACAACCTCACCGCGGGCGACGTCAACGGCGACGCCACCACCGACCTGGTGGTCAGCGGCCTCGAGCCGGTCGACGGCTGGACCCGCAACTTCCTGCTGTTCGGCGGCGCTTCCGGCCTGGACGCCTCCAGCTTCCAGGAGCTGCGCCCCGGCGTCATCAGCGGCATCGGCGACATCGACAACGACGGCTTCGGCGACGTCGTCAGCGGCGCCAGCTGGAACGCGGTCGAGAACGGCGTGACCGTCCCCTACGCCGCCAAGGGCGGCAAGGTCTGGATCACCTACGGCAGCGAGTACGGCGTCGGGACGGTCCAGGGCATCACCCAGGACACCTCCGGCGTCCCCGGCTCCAGCGAGACCAACGACATGTTCGGCTGGGAGCTGGACCTCGGCGACGTCAACGGCGACGACTACCTCGACCTGGTGATCGGGGTGGCCGGCGAGAACATCGACAGCTTCACCGACACCGGCTCCGTCCTCGTGCTCTACGGCACCGCCGACGGCATCACCGGCACCGGCGCGCAGTCCTTCCACCAGGACACGGCGGGCGTCCCCGGCGGCAACGAGAAGTACGACATGTTCGGCATGGACGTGAAGCTGGACGACGTCAACGGCGACGGCAGGGCCGACCTGGCCGTCGGCAGCGGCGAGAACGACGGCAACGGCAGCATCACCTACCTGCCCTCCGACGGCAGCAGGATCACCGCCACCGGCTCCCGCTCGATCTCCCCGACGGCGCTCGGCATCGCCACCACCGGCCGGCCCCTGGTCGGCGGCAACTTCGCGGACTGACCCACCGGTCGACCGTCCCCGGGGGCCGGGCGCCGCAGTGGCGTCCCGGCCCCCCGGGTGTTTACCGATCCGTTATCCGACATCCACAACTTCCGTACAACCATTCCCGCCCGTGTCAGGTCTTGATCACCGCCGGCCACGCTTGGCCGGCCTTGTTCTCCCGGGGACGCTTCACCAGCTCCCCGCGTGGCATTGGGGAATCCACATGCACAAGAAGACCCGCACCGCCCTCGCGGCGGTGGCCGCGGCAGCGCTGACCGGCGGGCTGCTGACCTTCGCCGCCTCCACGGCCGTCGCCGCGGACGGCACCCTGGTCGCCAAGGCCGACTTCAACAAGGACAAGAAGGGCGACATCGCCACGACCGCCGCCTGGGCCCACGTGGGCGGCAAGGCGAGCGCCGGTCAGGTCGTCGCCCTCTACGGCACCAGCACGGGCGTCAACTCGACCAAGCGCACGGTGATCAGCCAGGACACCTCCGGCGTCCCGGGCGCGGCCGAGGTCGACGACCTGTTCGGCTACGAGACGGCCTACGGCGACTTCAACGGCGACGGCTACGACGACCTCGCGGTCGGCGCGCCCGGCGAGGCGACCACCGCCGGCGAGTACGCCGGATCGGTCACCCTGCTCTGGGGCACCGCCTCGGGCATCACCGGCACCAGTGCCGTCACCATCAAGGACCCGGCCGCCGGCGCGGACCGCATCTGGGGCTACACCCTGGCCGCCGGCGACTTCGACGGCGACGGCAGGACGGACCTGGCGATCGGCGGGGCCGACACCACCCTGTTCGTCTACAAGGGCGGCTTCACCAAGACCGGCGGCACCGGCGGCTACTACGCCGTCGACCTCCCGCTCTACGAGGGCGCGTGGAAGCTGCACGCGGGTGACGTGAACAACGACCGGGCCACCGACCTGGTCGTCAACGGCGACGCCCTGCCCGACCTCGACGCCCCGACGGAGGAGCTCGAGAGCTACGTCCCGGAGCAGAACACCCTGCTCTTCGGCAGCGCCTCCGGCCTCACCGCCGCGGGCCACCAGTCGCTGCGTCCGGGTCTGATCACCAGCATCGGCGACATCAACGGCGACAAGTTCGGCGACATCGTCAGCGGCTTCAGCTGGAACGCGGTGGAGGGCGGCGAGACGATCCCCTACGGCGCCAAGGGCGGCAAGGTCTGGATCTCCTACGGCTCGGCCACCGGCGTCGGCAAGATCGCCGGCATCACCCAGGACACCTCCGGCGTCCCCGGGTCCTCCGAGACCGACGACGGCTTCGGCGCCTCCCTGGACCTCGGCAACGTCAACGGCGACGCCTACCTCGACCTGGTGGTCGGCGTGCCCGGTGAGGACGTCGACGGTGTGGACGAGACCGGCTCCCTCGTGGTGCTCTACGGCACCGCCTCCGGCATCACCGGCACCGGCGCCCAGTCCTTCCACCAGGACACGGCCGGCGTCCCCGGCGGCAACGAGTGGGGCGACTGGCTCGGCATCGACGTCAAGCTCGACGACGTCACCGGTGACGGCAAGGCCGACCTGATCGCCGGCTCCGACGAGAACGGCAACGGCGCGGTGCTCTACATGCCCGCCTCCGGCTCCAAGATCACTGCGACGGGTTCGCGCTCGATCTCCCCGACCTCGGTCGGCGTCTCCACCGCCGAGTACCCGGGCTTCGGCTGGACCTTCGCCGA
>NZ_JACADT010000350.1:0-5440 GCF_013421635.1 Streptomyces sp. UH6
GGCGGCCGAGCGCTTCCTCGGCCGCCCGGTGGACGGCCGCCAGTCGCGCGCCGACTGCGAGGCGATCCGCGCCTTCCAGAAGAAGCACCTGATCACCCCCAGCGCCGGCTTCGCCGGTCCGGTCACCTGGCGCGTGATGGACCTCATGAACCGGCAGCGGGCCGCGGGCGCCACCCCGAACGCGGACGGGAGCTGCCCCGTCGACAAGGGCCGGATCGCCTGCGTCGACCTCACCCGTCAGCTGAGCTGGGTCCAGGACGGGAAGAAGCTCGTGTACGGGCCGGTCCCGGTCCGTACCGGGCGCGACGGCTACGAGACCCGCACCGGGCTCAAGAAGATCTCGTGGCGGAACATCGACCACGTCTCGACCATCTACCACGTGGCCATGCCCTACAGCCAGTTCTTCGACGGCGGTCAGGCGTTCCACTCGGTCGGCATGAGCGTGTGGAGCCCGCCGGGCTCGCACGGCTGCGTCAACATGACGCCCCGGGACGCCAAGAAGTACTGGGAGCTGCTCCGGACCGGCGACGAGGTGTACGTGTGGGGCCGCAAGCCCGGCACGTGATCAGTAACACGTCCGCATTGCGCGTTTTCGCCGGATTGCTCACATCGTCCCCACGGGTTCCGCCGTATGCTTCACAGCATGTCCACCACTCCTGAGAGCGTCCGCCTCCGTACGGCGGCCGAGGTGAACGAGGAGATCCGGGACCTGTTGATGAAGTCCGGCGGCCGGCTCGACCACGAGCAGCGCCGCAGGTATCAGCGCCTGGTGGGGGAGTGGGCCGCTGCCACTCCGCGGCCCAAGTCCCGCCGCCGCCCGGCCCGCGCCTCCTGAGACCTCGCCCGTCGCCCGTGTCCCCGCCCCGCGGGGACACGGAACCCGCGTCGGCCCGGCCGCCTTTCCGGCGGCGCCGTCAGTGCCAGGACCGGTGCGTGTCGTCGCTGAGCTGGAAGACCGGCTCGCCCCGGACCGGGTCCTTCGCCGTGATCAGCCGCACCCGGTCACCCGTGTGCACGCCCGCCGGCGGCCCGGTCACCCGGCCGCGGACCACGAAGCCCTCGGCCATCTCTATCAGCGAGACGTTCCGGGCCGACGGGGTGTTCCGGTGGACCACCGTCGACCGCAGCACCGTGCCGGCACCCGCGCTGCGCTCCGAGCGCAGCTCGCTGCCCGCGCAGACCGGGCACAGAAGCTTGTGGTACATGGAGGTGCCGCACCAGGTGCAGCACTGGTAGCCGATGCCCTCGCTCTCCTGGGTGCCGTGGTCGAGCACACCCGTCGCGGAGGAGCCGGCGGCCGGGTGCGAGGTGAATCCTGACTGGAACACGACTGTCATCTCCCTGCGCGCGGACGAGACCGTAAGCGCGCGGCGCCCCCGCGCGCGAGCACAGAGTATGGCACCCAGTGCCACAGGTAAAGGTACTGCGTACCTCCTCTTTCGGGCTTCTTTCGGAGCCTCCTCCGCGGCTTCTCCCGCGGCTGCTCCCGCGATGCCTGCCGCGGCCCTGCCGCGGCTTCCCTCACGGCCGGGCGGGGTTCTCCCCGGCGGGGTCCAGGGCGGACTCGATCTCCCGCACCACCCGCCACATCGGCGCCCCGCGCCGCGACACCACCACGACCACGTCGTCGTCCTGCTCGCGCCCCCGGCCCGCGCCGTCCCCGAACGCCTCGCGCACATAGTCCAGAGCCCGGTCCACCGCCGCCCCGGCGTCCCCCTCGCCCTCCGAACGCAGCCAGGAACGCAGCACGTTGTTGTGCGCGGCCACCACGGCCGCCGCGATCACGTCGGCCCGCAGGGTGCCGTCCGGCCGGTCCGCCAGCCGCTCCCGCAGATGACCCGCGAAGGTCCGCTCGTAGCGCCACACCACGGACAGCTCGTACGCCCGCAGGCCAGGAACCTCCTTGGTGAGCCGGTAACGCTGCACCGAGAAGGTGGGGTTGTCGGTGTAGAGGCGCAGCACCAGGCCCACCGCCTCGCAGACGCGCGCCACCGGGTCCTCGCCCCTGCCGCTCGCGGCCAGGAAGCCGGTCACCTCGGCCAGCCGGCGTTCGTGGTCGGGGAAGACCACGCCCTCCTTCGACGGGAAGTACCGGAAGAAGGAACGGCGGCCCACGCCGGCCAGGGTGACGATGTCCTCGACCGTCGTCTGCTCGTACCCACGCTCCAGGAAGAGCCGGAAGGCGGCCTCGACCAGCGCGTCACGCATCGGCGGCTTCGACGGGAAACTCATGCCGCGAAACGTAGCACCGAACCCGCCGCGCGGCACTGGGTCCCCTTCTGGGGGAACGGAGTGCACCGGCTAGGTTGACCTGCGTAGACGCCTGTCCGAGGAGTAGCCATGCCGTCCGCCCGCCCCCGGCTCCTGCACGTCACCGACCTCGCCTACCCGGCCGCCGGACGCCGGTACTGCGACGAGGACATCCACCTCTCCGCCCGGCTCGGCGAGGACTTCGACACCGCCCTGTGCCACCCCCGGCAGGCCGCGGCGCTGATGGACTCCTTCGACGCCGTGCTGGTGCGCAACAGCGGCCCCGTACTGGGTCATCTCGCCGCCCACCGGGAGTTCCGGGACCGTGCCCTGGCCGCCGGGACCCGCGTCTACAACGAGCTCACCGGCCAGGGGGACATGGCGGGCAAGCAGTACCTGCTCGACCTCACCGCCGCGGGGCACCCCGTCATCCCCACCGTCGACCGGCCCGAGGACCTGGGCCTCCTGCCCCGCGCGGACGCCTACGTCGTCAAGCCGCGGCTCGGAGCCGACTCCGTGGGGCTGCGCGTCCTCGCCCCGGACGAGCTCGACGGCGTCGCGTACGGCGACGTCCTGGTGCAGCCCCGGATCGACTTCGTCCACGAGATCTCCTTCTACTTCGTCGACGACGCCTTCCAGTACGCGCTGTACGCCCCCGACCCGCAGCGCCGCTGGGAACTCGTCCCCTACGAACCCACCGCCGAGGACCTGGAGTTCGCCCGCCGCTTCGTCGCGTGGAACACCATCTCCCACGGCATCCAGCGCGTCGACGTCTGCCGGGCCCCCGACGGCCGGCTCCTGCTGGTGGAGCTGGAGGACCTCAACCCCTACCTGTCCCTGGACGCCCTCCCCGCCGAGCGCCGCGACGCGTTCGTCGACGCCCTCAAGGCCGCACTGCACCGCCTGCTCGACCGCGGCTGAGTGGTTGGCCGCCCCGTTCCGGGGCAGCATGGCACCCATGCGATCCAGCGACGCGTTCATGAAGCGTCTCAACCCCGACATGTGCGTGGTGACCGCGGTCGCCGACGGGGAGCGGTCCGGCTGTCTCGTCGGGTTCTGGACCCAGTGCTCCATCGATCCGCCCCGGCTGACCGTCTGGATCTCCAAGACCAACCACACCCACCGCGTCGCGCTGCGGGCCGAACGGCTGACGGTCCACCTGCTCACCCCGGAGCAGCACGGCCTGGCGGCCATGTTCGGCGGGCGGACGGGCGACGACACCGACAAGTTCGCCGACGTGGAATGGCACGAAGGCCCGGGCGGCAGCGCCGTCCTCACCGCGGCGGCGGCCTGGACGGTCGGCGTCGTCCAGGAGCGTTTCGACACCGGCGACCACGTCGCCCACGTCCTCGCGCCCGAGCAGAGCGGCGAGCACCCGGGGACGGGCGGGGCCCTGCTCCGGCTGGAGGACGTCCTGGACATCGAACCAGGGCACCCCGCCTGAGACCCGGACGCCCCCGGGAGGACGACGCCCGGGAGGCGGATGTCCCCGCGGTCGGCCTCGTACGCGTCATCGGGCGGGTCGCCAGGGGTGCCCTCGGGCGCGTCCTCAGGCTCCCGGCTCCTCCTCCGGCATCACCCGGATGTCCAGCACGCAGACGTCGTCGCGCCGCTCGCCCTCCAGCATCTCGGCGAGCAGCGGCCCCAGCGACGCCGATCCCGGCCGGTCGTCATGGCCGATGGCCGCGCGGGCCAGCCGCTGGAGGCCGGCGTCGATGCCCTCCGAGGGCCGCTCGATCAGGCCGTCGGTGTACAGCAGGATCCGGTCGCCGGGCTCCAGCAGGCACTCGCCCTCCTGGAACGGCGGGTTCTCCACCGCGCCCAGCAGCATGCCCATCGGGCGCTTGAGGAACCGCGCCTCGCCGTCGCGCAGCAGCAGCGGCGGTGGATGGCCCGCCTGCGCCCACACCAGCTTGCGCTCACGCGGGTTGTAGCGGGCCAGCACCATGGTGGCCGTGGCGCGCGGCTCCCCGGTGTGCAGCAGCAGGGCGTTGAGCCGCGCCAGCGCTCCGGTCAGCGAGGAGCCGGTGATCACCATGCCCTTGGCGGTGAACCGCAGCTGCGCCATGGTGGCCACCGCGTCGATGCCGTGCCCTGCCACGTCGCCCACCACGCACAGGGCGTCCCCGTCGGGCAGTTCGATGGCGCTGAACCAGTCACCGCCCACCTGTATGCCGGACTGCGCGGGCAGGTAGGCGACGTCCACCCGCAGCCCGCCCGGACGCACCGGCTGGTGCGGCAGGGGCAGCAGCGCCTGCTGGAGCCGGCTGGCCAGACTCCGCTCGGCCCGCAGCATGCCGTGCTGGGTGAGCATCATCCGCTCGCTCTCCACCAGCGCCAGCTCGGCGCTGCGCTGCGCCGTCAGGTCCTGGACGAACCCGTGCGCCTCCACCGGAGCGCCCCGGGGATCGGTCACCGCCTCGGCGACGGCCCGCAGATGGCGCACACCGCTCGCGGTACGGATCCGGAACGGCACGTCGAAGGGCCGGCCCTCCGAGGCCAGGGCCTCCACGGCACGGCGGAGCGCGGGCCGGTCCTCGGCCACCACCAGGTCCGGCAGGTCGTCGTAGGGGACGGGGCCGTCCGCCGGGGAACGGTCGAAGATCCTGAAGACCTGCGGCGACCAGTTCACCTCGTGGGTCAGCAGGTTCCAGTTGGTCCAGCCCAGGTTGCCCAGACGCTGCACGTCGGAGAGGCGCTGCTCCTGGCGCTCGGCGATCTCGTAGCGGGACCAGGTCAGCATCAGGCCGTCGCCCAGGCGCCGGGCGCGCACCGAGAAGGTGGGCAGTTCCGCCGCGTCGGCGTCCGGCGACGGATAGGCCATCGGCTCGCCCTCGTACGCCTCACCGGTGACCAGCGTGTGCAGCAGGCCCTCCCAGGTGTGTCCGTCGGCCAGCGCCGGGAACGACTCGAGCAGCCGGACGCCCACCAGCGACCGGCCGCTGAGGCCGGTCAGCCCGACCACCGCGGGGCCGGCCGCCTCGATGCGGTAGTCCTCCACCAGGCCGGAGGCCGACCGCAGCGGGGCCAGCGCCAGCGCCGCCTCGGGCAGCGCGTCCAGCACCGCCTGAACGGTCGGCATCGAGACGTCCTCGGAGGGCGGCGGCCGTGTGTCGAAGGAGCCGAGCGAGCCGGAGCAGAGCCGGGCGACCGACCTCAGCAGCTCCCGCGTCCGGGGACCGAACGGGGC
>NZ_JACADT010000351.1:0-5427 GCF_013421635.1 Streptomyces sp. UH6
CGTGCTGTCGTTCGCCGCCGCGCACCTGTGGGGGCGGCTGCGGCTGAGGGCGTGGCTGGGCTGAGCCGGCCGGTGCCCGGGGACGAACCGTGTCGTACCCGGAACGTAGACTGGGCGCGTGAGTGACCTCCCCCCGGACGACAGCAGTGAGCGCCCCGACCCGCTGGACGCCTTCGAAGAGATCATCGCGGAGGAGACCGACCGCGATCCCGATCTCGCCGTGATCGAGGCCGGCAGCCGCACCCTGCGCACCCAGGGCGGCCCGCCCAGCGCCGACGTGCCCGCCCGGCCCGAGGACCCGGAGGTCGACAGGGCGCTCCGCGAGGTGGAGCAGGAGCTCGCCACCCGCTGGGGCGAGACCAAGCTGGAGCCCTCCGTCAGCCGCATCGCCGCGCTGATGGACGTCCTCGGCGACCCGCAGCGCGCCTACCCGTCGATCCACATCACGGGCACCAACGGCAAGACCTCCACCGCCCGCATGATCGAGGCCCTGCTCGGCGCCTTCGACCTGCGCACGGGCCGCTACACCAGCCCGCACGTGCAGTCCGTCACCGAGCGGATCAGCCTGGACGGCCACCCGGTCGGCGCAGAGCGGTTCATCGAGACCTACCGGGACGTCCAGCCGTACGTCGACATGGTCGACGCCCAGCAGGAGTACCGGCTCTCCTTCTTCGAGGTCCTCACCGGCATGGCGTACGCGGCGTTCGCCGACGCGCCGGTCGACGTGGCCGTGGTCGAGGTCGGCATGGGCGGCACCTGGGACGCCACCAACGTCATCGACGCCGACGTCGCCGTGATCACCCCCATCGACCTGGACCACACCGACCGTCTCGGCTCCACGACGGGCGAGATCGCCACCGAGAAGGCGGGGATCATCAAGGACGACGCCACCGTGGTCCTCGCCCAGCAGCCGGTGGACGCGGCGCAGGTCGTGCTCAAGACGTCCGTGAAGAGGAACGCCACGGTGGCCCGCGAGGGCCTGGAGTTCGGCGTGCTCTCCCGGCAGGTCGCGGTCGGCGGCCAGATGCTGACCCTGCGCGGACTCGGCGGCGAGTACGAGGAGGTCTACCTCCCGCTGCACGGCGCCCACCAGGCGCACAACGCGGCGGTCGCGCTGGCGGCCGTCGAGGCGTTCTTCGGCGTCGGCGGGGCGCGCTCCGGCCCGCTGGACGTCGAGACGGTGCGCCGGGCCTTCGCCTCGGTCTCCTCGCCGGGCCGCATGGAGGTCGTGCGGAGTTCGCCCACCGTGGTCCTGGACGCCGCCCACAACCCGGCCGGCGCGCGGGTCACCGCCGAGGCGATCAGGGAGGCGTTCGACTTCAGCCGCCTGATCGGCGTGGTCGGCGCGAGCGGCGACAAGAACGTGCGCGGACTGCTCGAGGCGTTCGAGCCGATCTTCGCGGAGGTCGTGGTCACCCAGAACTCCAGCCACCGGGCGATGAGCGCGGACGAGCTGGCCGCGATCGCCGTCGAGGTGTTCGGCGAGGAGCGGGTCCAGGTCGAGCCGCGGCTGCCGGACGCGCTGGAGGCGGCGATCACGCTCGCCGAGGAAGAGGGCGAGTTCGCCGGCGGCGGCGTGCTGGTCACCGGTTCTGTCATCACGGTCGGCGAGGCCCGGCTGCTCCTCGGGAAGGGCTGACGATCTCCGTGCGTACCCTCTGCGCTTCGACGCTCATCGGCGAGTTCTTCGTCATCGGCTTCGCCGGGCTGGTCGCCATGAAGGACCCGGACCTGGCCATGTCCACGGTGTGGACGGTGTGCGGGATCGGCATGCTGGTGTCGGTGCTGCTCTGCGGCGTGATCACTCGGCCGGGCGGGGTGGCCCTGGGCTGGGTCCTCCAGGTCGCGCTGGTCGCCTCGGGCTTCGTGGTCCCGATGATGTTCGGGCTCGGCCTGATCTTCGCGGTGCTGTGGTGGGCCTCCGTCCACTACGGCCGCGTGATCGACGCCGCCAAGGCCGCCCGAGCCTCGGCTCCGGCCGCCTGATCCGGTCGGCCGGTGCAACCGACCGCCCTGACGATCGTTGCTCCTCATGACGCCCCGGGCCTCTCCGCACCGGCGGAGAGGCCCTGGCTTTCCCTTCCGCTCACCGTACTGCGGATCGTGCTCCCCGCTTCGCGGGGCTCCTCGGGCGGTCCGGGCGTCACCTCTCCCGAACGACCCGGTACCCTCAGGCCATCTGCCCCTTTGGCCTGCAAGGAGCCGCATACCATGACCCAGCGCACGCTCGTCCTGCTGAAGCCGGACGCTGTCCGCCGCTCGTTGGTCGGTGAGATCATCGGCCGAATCGAGCGGAAGGCGGACTGGAGGATCACTGCGCTGGAGCTGCGGACCCTCGACCGAAGCACGCTTGAGCACCACTATCAGGAACACGTCGGGCGCCCCTTCTACGAGCCCCTCATCGAGTTCATGGCCTCCGGCCCCGTCGTCTCGCTGATCGTCGAGGGCGAGCGCGTGATCGAGGGCGTCCGCCGCCTGGCCGGCCCCACCGACCCGATCGAGGCCCAGCCCGGTTCCATCCGCGGCGACTTCGGTGTCATCACCCGCGAGAACCTCATCCACGCCTCGGATTCCGAGGAGTCCGCCGAGCGCGAGATCAAGATCTTCTTCCCCGGCCGCGGCTGAGAACACCCCTCCCGCCGCGTTCCGGGACGGCGGACCCTCTTGGGGGAACCTTTCCCTCCGATGGCACGTCACCACAGGCGTACAGCGCCGCCATCTGCTGAGAATGGCGGAGACCCTCGCGCAGTGTCCGGGCGGGCGAGACTACGATGTAGCCCTTGCAAGCCTTCACGTCACAGCACCCACCCTTGCCGTCCCCACCGCAAGCGGCTCCACGCTCAACGTGGGACGGCCAGACGAATCCTGATGGGGAACTCAATGTCGTTCATCGGCCGTGACATGGCTGTCGACCTCGGGACCGCCAACACGCTGGTGTACGTGAGGGGTCGCGGGATCGTACTCAACGAGCCGTCGGTCGTCGCGATCAACACCAACACCGGCGGCATCCTCGCGGTCGGGGCCGAGGCGAAGAAGATGATCGGCCGCACGCCCGGCAACATCGTGGCGGTGCGTCCGCTGAAGGACGGTGTGATCGCCGACTTCGAGATCACCGAGCGGATGCTGCGCTACTTCATCCTGAAGATCCACAAGCGCCGCTACCTCGCCCGGCCGCGGGTCGTGGTGTGCGTGCCGTCCGGGATCACCGGAGTGGAGCGCCGCGCCGTCATCGAGGCGTCGACCCAGGCCGGCGCACGCCAGGTGCACATCATCGAGGAACCCATGGCGGCCGCCATCGGCTCCGGCCTGCCGGTCCACGAGGCCACCGGCAACATGGTGGTGGACATCGGCGGCGGCACCACGGAGGTCGCGGTGATCTCCCTCGGCGGCATCGTGACCGCACAGTCGATCCGGGTCGCCGGCGACGAGCTGGACAACGCGATCATCCAGCACGTCAAGAAGGAGTACTCGCTGCTCCTCGGCGAGCGGACGGCCGAGCAGATCAAGATCTCGATCGGCTCCGCGTACGACCTGGACAAGGACGAACACACCGAGATCCGCGGCCGCGACCTGGTCTCCGGCCTGCCGAAGACCGTGGTCATCTCCGCCGCGGAGGTCCGCAAGGCGATCGAGGAACCGGTCAACGCGATCGTCGACGCCGTGAAGACCACGCTGGACAAGTGCCCGCCCGAGCTGTCGGGCGACGTGATGGACCGTGGGATCGTCCTCACCGGCGGCGGCGCCCTGCTCCGCGGCCTGGACGAGCGGCTCCGCCGGGAGACCGGCATGCCGATCCACATCGCCGAGGACCCGCTGGACAGCGTGGCGCTCGGCTCCGGCAAGTGCGTCGAGGAGTTCGAGGCGCTCCAGCAGGTGCTGGACGCCCAGCCGCGTCGCTGACCGGGTACCGCCGGTCGAGTGATGAGCCGTCACCCGTCCGCCGTACGGGGCGCACCGGTACGGCGGATCTCCGGCCGGACCCGGAACCCCGGTGTCCGGCCCGGGCGTTTCTCCCGCGGATCCGCCCGTCCGCACATCGCCGCCCGTCGGCACAGCAAGTCCGTAAGACCATTCCGACAAGGAAGGCACGGCCGCCGCACGTGAGGGACACACGAGAGAGCCGGCTGCTCCTGGTGCTGCTGGTCGCGATCGCGTTCGCGCTGATCACGGTGGACATCAGGGGTGGGAAGGACTCACCCGTCGACGGTGCCCGGCATGCCGCGGCCGCCGTCTTCGGCCCGATCGAGAACGGCGTCGCCTCCGCGGTCGATCCGATCGGCAACGCCGTCGCGGCCGTCCGCGACTCCGGCGAGCGCCACGACCGGCTCACCGAACTGGAGCAGGAGAACGCCGCCCTCAAGGCGGAACTCGGCAGCGACTCCCGCGACCGCAGCAGACTCCGCCAGTTCGAGAAGATGCTGGCCACGGCCGGCGCCGGCCAGTACAAGATCAAGGGCGCCCAGGTGGTCGGCATCGGCGCCGCCCAGGGCTTCTCCTGGACGGTCACCCTGGACGTCGGCGCCAACGACGGCATCAGCCGCGACATGACGGTGCTCAACGGCGACGGCCTGGTCGGCCGGGTCACCACCGTGGGCCCCGAGACGGCGACGGTGCTGCTGGCCAGCGACCCCGACTTCACCGTCGGCACCCGGATGGAGGACAGCGACGAGCTCGGCTTCGCCTCCGGCCAGGGCGACCGGCCGCTGCGCGTACAACTGCTCAACGGCAAGGCGAAGGTGGAGAAGGGCGACCGCATGGTCACCTTCGGCTCCCAGGGGGACAAGCCGTTCGTGCCGGGCGTCCCGGTCGGCGTCGTCCAGCGGGTCGACCCGGCGGGCGGCGACCTCACGCGTACGGTCTACGTCAAGCCGTTCGTCAGCTTCACCCAGCTGGACATCGTCGGCATCGTCGTCCAGGGTCCCGGCAAGGACCCGCGGGACAGCGTGCTGCCGCCCAAGCCGAAGCCGACGCCCGTCCCCACGGTGACGGTCACCGTCACGCCCGGCGCGCAGGACCCGCAGGCCGGGGACGGCCAGGCGGGCCAGGACGGACAGGCCGGACAGGACGGCCAGGCGGCGGCGCAGGACGGTGAGGCGGCGGCGCAGGACGGCGCCCAGCAGGGCGGACAACAGCCGCAGCAGGAACAGGACGAGCAGTAAGGAACTGGGGGGACCCACCCATGAAACTCAACCGGATCCTGCTCTCGGGCACGCTGGTGGTCGTCGCCCTGGTGATCCAGGTGAGCGTCCTGGCCAGGCTTCAGCTGCCGGGGGCCGTCCCCGACCTGCTGCTGCTCACGGTGCTCGGCCTCGCCCTGGTCTACGGGCACACCGGCGGCGCCCTGGTCGGCTTCACGGCCGGCCTGCTCGCGGACCTCGCCCCGCCCGCCGACCACGCCGCCGGGCGGTACGCGCTGGTGCTCTGCGT
>NZ_JACADT010000352.1:0-5401 GCF_013421635.1 Streptomyces sp. UH6
GTCGACGCCGAGTGCGTGCAGCAGCCCGGCCAGGCGGGGCAGCAGGAGCGCGGCGAAGGCGTCGGCGGCGTCCTCGTCGGCCAGTCCGTCGGGCAGGTAGGCGTCGCGCAGTGCGCCGGCCGGGTCGCGGACCAGCTCGATCAGCCGCTCGGGGCGCACTCTCTCCCGGGTGACGGGGAACCGGACGGCGGCCCCGTCCTCGCCGGTCACCGGTTCCTCCGCCGGCCCGCCCGTGGCGGGGTCCTCCTCGACGAGCACGCCGAGCAGCAGGAGGGTGGAGCGCAGCACCGGGTGGTGCAGCCGCAGCCAGTCGGCGACCAGTTGGTGGACGACGTCCTCGGCGAACCGGCCGGGGTCGAGGTCGGCGAGGGCGGGCGGGACGGTGCGCACCACCTGGACGGCCCGGCCGACCGTGCCGAGCAGGCTCTTCAGGCCGTCGAGGTCCTGCGGAGGGTTCTCGACGGCCTGCTGGAGGGCGCCGACGACGGCGGCGACGTCCTCCAGCCAGTCGGTGATCTGTTCCCCGGCGCCGTCCCCGGCGGCTTCGGGCCGCCAGCCGGTCGCGGCGAGGAAGCGGGCCAGCGCCATCGGGTTGGCGGCGGCGTCGGTGAGCGGCGCGATCAGCCGCAGCACCTCCTCCACCAGGGCCGACTGGCCGTCGGCGGGCGCCACGGGCTGTCCGTGCGGGGCGGGAGGGTTCTCCTGCGGGGTGGTCATCGCGGCGTCCCTTCGTGTCCGGGGAGGCTCTCCGCGCCGGCGGGCGGCGCGCTGTCGGGGGCCGCGCCGGGGGCGTCCGGGGCGAGTGTTCCGGTGGCCGGGCCGACGGGCAGCGGCAGGACGAAGCGGCTGAGCGGCGCGGCGGTCTCCTGTCCGTCGAACCGCCACCACAGCGTCTGGATCACGGACTTGTCGTCGTCGGCGCCCCAGGTGAAGGTGACCTCGCCGATGTTGTTGTGTCCCACGATCGCCCGCCCGGTGCCCTTGACGAGGTAGTTGAAGTGGTTGCCGGAGGCGGCGGCGTAGTCGGCGACGGCCTGCCGCGGGTCGTCGGGCGGGAAGTCCACGGGGATCGTCGCGTTCGGCCGCGAGGTGGCCGCCGGGTCGTGGTGCTCGAAGTACTCGAACAGGCACTCCCAGTGGGGTGCGGGCCCCAGCAGCCGCCGGCCGCGGGGCGGTCTGACGATGCCGGGCGACTCGGTGAGGACCGTGCGGACCGGGTCGGGACTGCCGGGCGGCCCCTCGACGTCGACGGCGATCCGTTCCCCGTGCGGCACGTTCCAGCCCAGGTGGGTGGCCCAGGGGGAGGTGAAGGCGTAGCCGAGTCCCTGCAGGAACTTGGTGCCGCCCGCCTCGTTCTTCAGGGAGCTGGCGGTCAGCTGGGCGAGGACGCCGCGGACCTTGCCCTCGGGCGCGTGGTAGGCGTGGGTGGCGCCGTACCTCATGCGCACGGCGAAGCCGTAGTGGACGTCGCCGCCGAGGGAGATCACCCGGCGGCGGCGGACCCCGTCGGGGCCGGGCGGGGCCTGGCCGAGCAGCCGGGCGAGGAACTTGTGGAAGGCGGCCTCGTCGTGGCTCCAGGCCTCGACGTCCTTCCACAGGTAGCCCGTCGGAATGACCTTCTTGATCGCCGGCTGGGCGATCTCCTCCAGCAGCGGGTAGCCGAGCACCGGGCACGGCGACAGCACCACGGTGACCTTCTCCGTGCCCCGGTCGGGCGCGGACTCGAGCATCGCCGCGTAGGCCGGGTCGGACCAGATCAGCGCCGGTGAGTCCTTGGGGCCGCCCCGGAAGACGCGCTGGGTGCGGGTGTCCACGGCGACGAGCTGGTGGGCGGGCCAGTCCACGCTGTAGTGCCAGGGCAGGGAGCCGTCGGCGCGCATGATGCGGCCCGAGTGGGTGCCGCTGGGCACCCCGGTGCGGCGGGCGATCACCGCGGCGGGGCCGGCGGCGGTGTGGTCGGGCTGGGCCAGGGCCGTCAGCAGGTCCCGTCCGGCCTCGCCCTCGGGTCCGGGGCCGAAGGCCGCGGGGATGTTGCCCCAGTGCTGGAAGACCGCGTAGGCGGCGATGCCGTTGGCGAGGAACCGCCGGCCGTGGTCGGTGGAGCAGACGCCGTCGACCCAGGAGGAGGCGATGTACCAGTCGTCGGTCACCTCGTGGTCGTCGAACATCATGTAGGTCGCGGTGTTGGCGAGCGCCCGCCGCACCTTCGGCAGGGTGCGGCGGAAGTCCTTGAGGTGGCCGCATCGGCCGAGGAAGCCCCGGTAGGTGCCCAGGGCCTTCCGGCGGAAGGAGTGCACGAACCAGAGCTTGTCCGCCTGGTCCGGGTGCGGGTGGTCGAGGACCATGTCCTCGTAGTCGTAGAACTCCGGGAACAGCAGGCGCAGGTCGAACCCGTCGGGCCACAGGGTGTCCGACCACACCATCAGGTACATGGCGCAGAATTCGGCGAGGGTCAGCAGGTGCGACTGGCCCTCGTCGCTGGTGAGGTGGAAGTCCTCGACGGTGAGCTGCTGCCGCTTGCCGGGCTTCATCAGCAGCAGCCGGTGCTCGTGGGGCAGGGTGGGGAAGGTCTCGTCGCGGCCCAGCAGGGCGCGGCCGTACTGCGTGCACATGTGCAGCAGGACCTCGGCCACGTCGTCGGCGTAGATCTGGTCGCCGGTGAGGAACAACTGCTGCGGCCGGTGCGCGGGTCTGCCGACGTCGGTCCTGAGGACCTGGTCGAGGACGGCCAGGGCGTCCAGCCCCTCGCCGTGCGGCTTGCGGCAGGAGGCGTGGAAGAAGCGCAGCTTCGACGGGTGGTCGGGCGGGGTGACGAAGCTCGGCAGATCGGGCGCGCCGGTGCCGGTGTAGAGCAGGCGGCGGCGTGCCTCGGCGCCCTGGGCGTGCACGACCCCGTCGTCGAACAGACCGGGCGCGCCGGCCGGGACCGGGGTGTCCGGGGCGGTGGTGTCCGCGGAGAACCGCGCGGTGTACCGGTGGACGGTGCCCGGCGCGAGTGCGCCGCCGGGCGCGGGCCGGGCGGTGACCGCCACGACGTGCAGGTGTTCGCCGATCCGCGCGGTGACGGCGGTTCCGCGGGCCGCGGGTTCCGGCGGCAGCGGGCCGCTGCCGCCGGGGTACACCTCCAGGGTCACCTTGCGGGCGGCCTTGAGCGCGAAGAAGACGGTGACGCCCGTGTCGTCGACGCGTCGGACCATCGGCCCCGCGAGCACCAGCGGCAGCTTCTCGATGTTCAGCGGCGGCAGTGCGGGCACGCTGCCGCCGCTCACCCCCGTATCCCCCATGTTTCCTCCGCTTCAGGGCGCGGCGGAGACACCGCGCCGGAGCACCGCCGGGTGGTCGGCCACAGCGGTTTTGCACACACATCGTGTGCTTTGCGCGCAGACATTACATGAACACGTTCTTCACGCAATCGTCACGGCAAAAACTGGATGTCACAATCCGGTTGGGCGTTCCTGGTTCCAAGTGCTTTGTCCCCGCGCCCCGTTGATCCCGGCCCGGCTCAAGGGCCCCTCGAACCGGCCGCCTTCACGTCCGGTTCACGGGGCCTTCACCGTGCCTGCCTCATGTGGAGCACCTCGGCCCACGGCTGATACACCGGGCGGAGCCGCCGCGCGGGACGCCATCGACGTGTCCGCTCTCCGCGCCGTCCGCGGCCGCCTGCGCCAGGCGCTGGACGCCCATCTGGTCGAGACGAACGACAACGGCTTCATTCCGGAGGGTTCGCCGCTCGAGGGCTACGACGCCAGCCGCGCGCCGGGCGCCTACCCGCTGGCCGAGGTGCTGGACGTCGCCGGCACCGCGATCCGGCGGAAGCCGGGTGACCTCGGCCGTCTCGTCGCGGCGATGGGGCACCCGAACGAGGTCGTGCGGTACTGGGGCGCCCTGGGGGCGACGATGCTCGACGCGCACGCGGCCCCCGCGACGAAGACGCTCGTCGCCCTCCTCGAGCACGACCCGTCCGTCCACGTGCGCATCGTCGCCGCCGAAGCCCTCGCGAGGATCGGGCACACCGGGAACAGCGTGCCGTGGCTCGCCGACACGCTGACCGGGCACGGCCACCACCGGGTCCGGCTCCAGGCCGTCGGCGCTCTGCGCAACGTCGGCCCGGCCGCCCTGCCGGTCCTGCCCCTCGTGGAGCAGGCGGCGGCCCGGGACGGCGACGGCCAGGTCAGGGCGAAGGCCGCCCACACCGCCGCCGTCCTGCGCGGTGAGCAGCCCGACATCCGCTAGCCGGCGGCGCCCGGCTCAGGCGTGCATGTCCATCACGACGCGGCCGTCGATCCGGCCCGCCAGCATCTCGTCGAAGATGTCGTTGACGTCGGCGAGCGGTCGCACCGTGCAGGTCGGCTCGATCAGGCCGCGGGCGAAGAAGTCGAGCGCCTCCGCCATGTCGCGGCGGGTGCCGACGATGGAGCCGCGGATGGTCAGGCCGAAGAGGACCGTGGAGAAGATGTCCAGCGGGAACTGCTCCGGCGGCAGGCCCACCAGGGAGAGCGTGCCGCCGCGGCGCAGGGCGCCGACCGCCTGGGTGAAGGCCGCGCCGTTCACGGCGGTGACCAGGCCGCCGTGGACACCGCCGTCGGTGACGTCCCGGACGGTGGCGACGGCGTCCGGGTCGGTGAGGACGTTGACGGCCAGTTCCGCGCCGTGCCGGCGGGCCAGCTCGCTCTTCTCGTCGGAGACGTCGACGGTGACCACCCGCATCCCCATCGCCCGGGCGTACTGGACGGCGATGTGCCCGAGGCCGCCAACGCCCGAGATGAGCACCCACTGCCCCGGCTTCACCTCGGACTCCTTGAGGCCCTTGTAGACGGTGACCCCCGCGCACAGGATCGGCGCGGCGGCGGCGAGGTCGACGCCGTCGGGGATGACCGGCGCGTAGGCCGCGTCCACCAGCATGTACTGGCCGAACGATCCGTCGACCGAGTAGCCGCCGTTCTTCTGGTGGGGGCAGAGCGTCTCCCGGCCCGTCTCACAGAACTCGCACTCCCCGCAGGCCGACCAGAACCAGGCGTTCCCGACGATGTCGCCGACCTTGAGCCGGGTCACCGCGTCGCCGACCGCGACGACCTCGCCGACGCCCTCGTGGCCGGGGACGAAGGGCGGGGCCGGCCGGACCGGCCAGTCGCCATGGGCGGCGTGCAGGTCGGTGTGGCACACGCCGGAGTACCGGACCTTGACCAGGGCCTGCCCGAGGCCGGGCGTCGGCAGGGCGACGTCCTCGACGACGAGCGGGGCGGCGAAGTCCTTGACGACCGCTGCCTTCATCACCTGCATGGCGCAACCTTCCCGTACTGTCCGGGTCCGTACCGTCCGGGTCCGTTCCGGTCCGTCCTGGTTCCCGGCCTGTGGTGACAGCAGTCTGCGGCGGCACGGCCCACGGCGCGACCGGCGGGGG
>NZ_JACADT010000353.1:0-5370 GCF_013421635.1 Streptomyces sp. UH6
GCGGGCAGCGCGCGGCGGTCCAGCTTGCCGTTGGGCGACAGCGGGAACTCCCCGAGCACCACGACCGCCGACGGCACCATGTGCTCGGGAAGCGTCAGCGCCACCGCCTCGCGGAGTGCCGCCGGGTCGGCGGCGCCGGTGACGTAGCCGACGAGCCGCTGGTCCCCCGGACGGTCCTCGCGGACCAGCGCGCACGCCCCGTCCACGCCGTCCTGGGCGGCCAGCGCGGCCTCGACCTCGCCCAGTTCGATCCGCTGGCCGCGCAGCTTCACCTGGTGGTCGGTGCGTCCCAGGTACTCCACCTGGCCGTCCGCCCGCCACCTCGCCAGGTCGCCGGTGCGGTACATCCGCCCACCGGGCGGGCCGAAGGGGTCGGCGACGAAGCGGGCGGAGGTCAGCTCCGGGCGGCCCAGGTAGCCGTCGGCCAGCTGCGCGCCGGCCAGGTACAGCTCGCCCGGCACACCGGGCGGGCAGGGCTGGAGCGCGGCGTCCAGCACGTACAGCCGGGTGTTCCACACCGGCGCGCCGATCGGCACCGGCCCGTCGTGCTCCGGCAGCACCTCGTGGAAGCTGACGTCCACGGCGGCCTCGGTCGGGCCGTACAGGTTGTGCAGCCGGACCCCGGGCAGCCGGCGGGCGAAGGCGCGCGCGGTGTCCCGGGCCAGTGCCTCGCCGCTGCAGAACACCTGGCGGAGCGTGCCGGCCACCGAGGCGGTCGACGGCTCGGCCAGGAAGAGCTGGAGCATCGAGGGCACGAAGTGGCAGGTGGTGATCGCCTCCTCGGTGATCAGCCACGCCAGGTACGCCGGGTCGCGGTGCCCGCCGGGCTCCGCCACCACCAGCGTGGCGCCCACGCGCAGCGCCCAGAAGAACTCCCACACCGACACGTCGAAGGAGGCGGGCGTCTTCTGCAGCACCTTGTCACCGGGGGCCAGCGGGTACGCGTGCTGCATCCACCGCAGCCGGTTGTCGATCGCCCCGTGGGACACCACGACGCCCTTGGGGCGGCCGGTCGAGCCGGAGGTGTGGATGACGTAGGCCGGGTGGGAGGGCGTCAGCGCCCTCGCCGGGTCGCAGGCCGGGTAGGACGACAGGTCCAGCCCGTCGAGCACCACCAGCGGCGTGTCCACGCCGGACGGGAGCCGCCGCCCGTGGTCGGTCACCGCGCACACCGGCGCGACGTCCTGGAGGAGGTCCGTGAGCCGCCGTGCCGGATGGTCGGGGTCCAGCGGCAGGTAGGCGGCGCCCGACTTGAGGACCGCCAGCAGGCTGATCACCAGCTCCAGGGAGCGGGGCAGCGCCACCCCGACCACCTGGCCGGGGCCGGCGCCCCGCTCGGCCAGGTGGCGGGCCAGCCGGTTGGCCCGGGCGTTCAGTTCGGCGTAGCTGAGGGTGGTGCCGTCGAAGACCAGGGCGGGGGCGCCCGGGGTGCGGGCGGCCTGCGCCTCGATCGGGCCGATCAGCGTGGTGGGCGGGACCTCGTGGCCGGTGTCGTTGAACTTCCCCAGCACGAGGGCGAGTTCCTCGGGCAGGGCGACCGGGTGCGCGGCCAGGGGCAGCGCGGGGTCACTGTCCACCAGGCGGTCCAGCAGGGCCAGGAACCGCCGTTGGTGGAGGGCGAGTTCCTCCTCGGTGTAGAGGGCGGGGTTGGCGTCGTGGTCGATCTCCAGACCGTGGCCGTCGGCACGGTCGTAGATGTTGACGGTGAGGTCCTCGACCGGCCCGGCGGACAGGCTGCGGAGCCGGGCGGGGGAGCCCGCGAAGCTCACCGCGTAGTCGAACGGCATGGTGTTGACCAGGGGCCCGACCAGGGAGCGCCGTTCGCCCAGCAGGCCGAGGTCCCGGCGGATGTCCTCGTAGCGGTAGCGCTGGTGGCGGCGGGCGTCGCGCAGCGCCCGCACCACCTGGCGGACCAGGCCGGCGAAGGTCTGCTGCGGCTCCACGGAGACCCGCAGCGGCAGCACGTTCATCACCATGCCGGGCACGCGCAGCGCCGCCGAGCCCATCCGGCCCATCAGCGGCACACCGAGCACCACGTCCTGCCGGTTGGTGGCGCGGGCGGTGTGGAGCGCCTGGGCGGCGATCAGGACCTCGGGCCAGGTGGCCTTCAGCGCGGCGGCGGTCTCCCGCAGGCGTGCGGTGGCCTCGGGGGAGAGGTGCGTGGTGCGGCGCAGGAAGCTCCGCGAGGGCTGGGCGGAGCGCCCGGCGAGGTGCGGCGCCTCGGGGCGGTCGGCCAGCAGCCGCCGCCAGTACTCCCGGTCGGTCTCGAACGCCTCGCCGGAGCGGTACTCGACGTCCAGGCCGACCAGTTCGGCCAGCGACCCGAAGGTGCGCGCGGGAAGCTCCTCGCCGCGGGCGAGGGCGGTGTACGCCTCGGCGGTGCGGCGGCCCAGCAGGGTGTAGCCGTACCCGTCCATCACCAGGTGGTGGATCCGCTGGTACCACAGCCAGCGCTCGTCGCGGGTCCGCAGCAGAGCCTGTCGGAACAGCGGCCGGGAGCCGGTGGGGTCGAAGGGCTCGGCGAGGTCCTCACGCATCCACTCCCCGGCGCCGGCCACCGGGTCGTCGGAGTCCCGCAGATCGAGCACCTGGAACGGCAACTCGATCCTCTCCAGCACCAGTTGACGCGGCCCCTCCGGCGTCTGGACGAAACGGGTGCGCAGCGCGTCGGCCTCCTCGACGACCAGCCGCAGGGCCCGGGCGAACAGCTCCGGGTCCAGCGGGCCGTCGATCTCGGCGCACTCGGCGGTGTTGAGCGCCGGGCTGGACGGGTCGAGCGCCTGCGCGTACCACATGCCCGACTGGGCGGCGGAGAGCGGGAGTCCGGCCGGCGGACCGGTGTGCGTCCCGGCGGGGGCGGACGTCGTCACGGTCATGAGGTCGCCCCCAGGAGTTCCGCCCAGGCCTCGACGGCGGGCTTCTCCGCGAGGTCGGCGAAGTCGGCGGTGACGCCGTGGTCGCGGCGCCAGCGCTCCAGGAGCGTCATGATGCGGACCGAGTCGAGGCCGTGGTCCACGAGGTTCTCGTCCACCGGGATGTCGGCGGTCTCCTCGCCGAGGCAGTCGGCGACGTCGGCGTGGATCCGGTGCAGGGTGAGGGCCATCGCGTGGATCAGTCCTTCTCGGTCAGCGCGCCCAGCAGCGCGTCGGTGGTGGTGACGGCCGCGCAGCGGCCGGCGGCCCAGCGCAGGGCCATGTCGTGGTCCTCGCGGCTGAAGTCGGCGACGGCGTCGGCGACGACATGGGCGCGGATGTCCCGCTGCCAGGCGTCGGCCGCGCTCATCAGCACGCCGATGTGGGCGTAGACGCCGGTGACGATCAGCTCGTCGCGCCCCCACCCGGACATCAGGCCGGCCAGCTCGGTGCGGACGAACGCGCTGTACTTCCACTTGCGGAGCAGGACGTCGCCCGGTGCGGGCGCCACGCTCGCGGGGGCGGACAGCTTCTCGGGGTCGTCGGGGGCGCCCGGCCCCCAGAAGTCCAGCTGGAGGCCGCGCTCCTCGGGCGTCTGGCCGCCCTTCTGGGCGCTGTGGACGACCGGCACGCCGGCCGCGCGGGCCGCGGCCATGAGCCGCGCCGTGTTGGCGAGCATGCCGGTCAGCGGCTGCTCACCGGCGGGGAAGGCGCCGAGGAAGTGGTGCTGCAGGTCGTGCACGAGCAGCACGGCGCGCCGGGGGTCCGCCGTCCAGGACACCCGGTTCACGGGCAGCTCGTCCGGTGCGGGCAGCGGGTAGGGGGCAACGGCGGGAAGTGCCATGGGAGGTTCGAGGGCCTTTCACTGGTCCTGGGCGGAGTCCGCGGCTGCCCGCAGCCCCTTCTTGCTGACCTTGCCGACGCCGGTCTGCGGGAACTCGTCGACGAACTCCACGAGGTCGGGCACCTTGAACGCGGCGATGCCCTGCTCGCGGACGAACCGCTTGACCGCCACGGCCCTCAGGGGCTCGGCGTCGCCGCGCAGGACGACGTAGGCGAGGCTGCGTTCGCCGAGGTACTCGTCGGGCACCGCGACCACGGAGACGTCGTGGACGGACGGGTGGCGGAGGATGACGTTCTCCACCTCCTCCGGGGCGATCTTCTCGCCGCCCCGGTTGATCTGGTCCTTGGCGCGGCCCTCGACGACCAGGTGGCCGCCCGGGGTGCGGCGGACGATGTCCCCGGTGCGGTAGAAGCCGTCCTCGGTGAAGGAACGCCTGTTGTGCTCCGGGGCCCGCCAGTAGCCGCGGACGGTGTAGGGGCCGCGGGTCAGCAGGTGGCCGAACTCGCCCTCGGGGACGTCCTGGTCGTGGTCGTCGACGATGCGGATCTCGTCGTCGGGGGAGATGGGCAGGCCCTGCGTGGCGACGATCGTCTCGTACGGGTCGTCCAGACGCGTGTAGTTGACCAGGCCCTCCGCCATGCCGAAGACCTGCTGGAGGCGGCAGCCGAAGGCCGGCTCGAAGCGTCGGGCGGCGGCCTCGCTGTACTTGGCGCCGCCCACCAGGACCGACTTCAGGCTGGAGAGGTCGTGCCCGGTTGCCGCGACGGCGTCCGTCCAGACGATCGCCAGCGGGGGCACCAGGCCGGTCATGGTGATCCGCTCCCGCTCGACCAGCGGGAACGCGGTCGCCGGGTCGGTGCCCGGGGAGAGCACCACGGTCCCTCCGGCATGGAACACGCCGAGCCAGCCGGGCGAGCTGACCGGGAAGTTGTGGGCCGCGGGGAGCACCACCAGGAACCGCGTGGAGGTGTCCACCGCGCAGATCTCGTCGGAGCCCCGCACCGAGTACAGGTAGTCGTCGTGGGTGCGGGGGATCAGCTTGGGCACGCCGGTGGTGCCGCCGGACAGCTGGAGGAAGGCCAGTTCGTGCGGCCCGGGCCCCTCGGGCAGGCCGGCCGGGTCGCCCGCCACCTCGGCGAGCGGGGTGTGGTCCCCGGCCTCGCCCACCACGAACACCTCGCGCAGCGTGGGCACCTGGTCCTTCACCAGGGTGGCGAGCGCCGCGTGGTCGAACCCGGCGTGCCGGTCCACGGTGACGTAGGCGACGGCCTCGGTGAAGGAGCAGAAGTAGCGGATCTCGCTCTCGCGGTGCGCGGGAAGCGCGAACACCGGCAGCGCGCCGATGCGGAACAGCGCCATGGTCACCTGGACGAACTCGGCGGTGTTCGGCAGCTGCACGACCACCCGGTCGCCCTTGGCGATGCCGCGGGCGGTGAACCCGGCGGCCAGTTCGTCGACCCGTTCGTCCAGTTCCCGGTAGGTCCAGGAGCGGCGCTCGGGCGCCGGGTCGACCAGTGCCTCCGCGTCGGGACGGCGCCCGGCGTGCTCGCGCAGCATCCCGCCGATGGTCTCGCCCCGCCAGTACCCGGCGGCCCGGTAGCGGGCGGCGAACTC
>NZ_JACADT010000354.1:0-5358 GCF_013421635.1 Streptomyces sp. UH6
GACCTCACCCTTCACAACCGTTCCGAGGGGCCGTGGGTCTCGGTCACGGCGGGGAAAATTGTGAACCGGCCGCTACGAGCAGCCCGATCACGCGGCAGGGGTGCCGTGCCGATGCCCCGCGCGCGCCGGGGCGCGTGCCCGGCCGGACGGGGGCGCGGGGCACGGGCGGGGGCGCGCGGGAACCGAACTCGCCCGGTCCCCGGGTTTCCGCGCCCGCCCCGGTGCACTTCACCCCCCGGCGGCCGCTGCCAGGCAGCAGACTGTGGCCATGACGAGCATCACCGACTGGGCGGCGTTCGCCCGTGCCGAACCGGAACTCGCCGACGTGGTCGAGAAACGGTTCGGGGACTTCACGCACCACGTCCTGGCCACCCTCCGCAAGGACGGATCGCCCCGCACCACCGGCATCGAGGTGCGGTTCCTGGACGGGGACCTGTGGCTGGGCATGATGCCCGGCTCGCTGAAGGCGCTGGATCTGCTGCGCGACCCCCGCTTCAACCTGCAGGCGAACCCCGGGCCGGGCACGGGGATGGGCGGCGGTGACGTGCGGATCGCCGGGCACGCCCTCCCGGTCGAGGACGGCGAGGCCCGCGCGCGTTACGTGGGGCAGGTCTCCCCGCCCGACCCGGACGGCTTCCACCTGTTCCGCGTCGACCTCACGGAGGTGGTGCGGGTCTCCGTGGAGAACGACGAGTACATGGTCGTGCAGACCTGGACGCCGGGCGCGGAACTCCGCTCGGTGAGGCGCACCTGACCAGGCGGATGTGACGGACCTGACGGACCTGACGGACCTGACGTCGGGGCGGACGTGACGGACATGACGAAGGGGCGCCGCCCGGAAGATCCGGACGGCGCCCCTTCGGCGCACGGCGCGTGCGGCCCGCGCGTCACGCGGTGGTGGGAGAGGTCACTCCCACTCGATGGTGCCCGGCGGCTTGGACGTGACGTCCAGCACGACGCGGTTGACGTCGCGCACCTCGTTGGTGATGCGGGTGGAGATCTTCTCCAGCACCTCGTAGGGCAGGCGCGACCAGTCGGCCGTCATGGCGTCCTCGGACGAGACCGGGCGCAGCACGATCGGGTGGCCGTAGGTGCGGCCGTCGCCCTGGACGCCGACGCTGCGGACGTCCGCGAGCAGGACCACCGGGCACTGCCAGATCAGGCTGTCCTGACCGGCCGCGGTGAGCTCCTCGCGGGCGATCGCGTCGGCCTCGCGCAGCAGGTCCAGGCGCTCCTTGGTGACCTCGCCGACGATGCGGATGCCGAGACCGGGGCCGGGGAACGGCTGGCGCTGGACGATCTCCTCCGGCAGGCCGAGCTCCTGGCCGACCATCCGGACCTCGTCCTTGAACAGCTGGCGCAGCGGCTCGATCAGCTTGAACTCGAGGTCCTCCGGCAGGCCGCCCACGTTGTGGTGGGACTTGATGTTGGCCGTGCCGGTGCCGCCGCCGGACTCGACGACGTCCGGGTACAGGGTGCCCTGGACCAGGAACTCGACGGGCTGGTCGCCCGGCGCCTCGGCGACGATCTCGGCCTGCGCCTGCTCGAAGACGCGGATGAACTCACGTCCGATGATCTTGCGCTTCTCCTCCGGGTCGCTGACGCCCGCGAGCGCGGTCAGGAACCGCTCCTCGGCGTCGACGACCTTGAGCTCCACACCGGTGGCGGCGACGAAGTCCTTCTCGACCTGCTCGGTCTCGCCCTTGCGCATCAGGCCGTGGTCGACGTACACGCAGGTGAGCTGCTTGCCGATGGCCTTCTGGACCAGCGCGGCGGCGACCGCGGAGTCCACACCGCCGGACAGGCCGCAGATGGCGCGCTTGCTGCCGACCATCTCGCGGATCGCGGAGACCTGCTCCTCGATGACGTTGCCGGTGGTCCAGGTGGGCTGCAGGCCCGCGCCCCGGTACAGGAAGTGCTCGAGGATCTGCTGGCCGAACGTGGAGTGCATCACCTCGGGGTGGTACTGCACGCCGTACAGCTTCTTGTCGTCGTTCTCGAAGGCGGCGACCGGCACCACGTCGGTGGAGGCCGTGACCGCGAAGCCCTCGGGGGCGGCGGAGCAGGCGTCGCCGTGCGACATCCACACGGGCTGCTCGTCGGGGGTGCCCTCGAAGAGGGTGGAGCCCGACCGGCTCACGTGGAGCTGGGTGCGGCCGTACTCACGGGCGCCCGTGTTGTCGACCTGACCGCCCAGCGTCTGCGCCATCAGCTGGAAGCCGTAGCACATGCCGAAGACGGGGACGCCGGCCTCGAAGAGGGCGCGGTCCAGGGTCGGCGCACCCGGCTCGTACACGGACGAGGGGCCGCCGGAGAGGATGATCGCCGCCGGGTTCTTGGCGAGGATCTCCTCGACCGGCATGGTGCTCGGCACGATCTCGCTGTAGACCCGGGCCTCGCGGACGCGACGGGCGATGAGCTGGGCGTACTGCGCACCGAAGTCGACGACCAGGACGGTGTCGGGGGCGGCGGACGCAGCGGTGGGCGCTGATGACACGGGGGGCCTTCCGGCGTCAGGGTGTGGGTCTGTCCGCCCAATTCTACCGGTGTGCGGAGAACGCCTCTCCCGCCTCGTCCGCCGCCCTGTCCTCCGCCTCGTCCGCCGCCCTGTCCTCCGGCTCGTCCGCCGGCTGGTCCTCCGGCCGGTCCTCCGGTCCGCGCGGGTTTCGGACAGCGGCCGCGGGTGTCGGTGGAGGCACCTAGACTCGGAGGGCGATGAGCAGCCTCTTTGACGAAAGCTACCTGGCGAGCCTCCAGGCCCCTCCGGCCTACGACGAGGAGCCGCCGCCGCCCGAGGACGAGTACGGCGACCACGCTCCGGAGCCGATCCCGGACGACCTGTTCGCGGGCCGCTTCGACGTGCCCCCGGCCAGGGACGCCTACTACCGGGACGGTGCCCCGCGCCCCGCGCTGAGCGGCGCCGCCCTGCTGGAGGGGCTGAACGAGAACCAGCGGGACGCGGTGACGCACGCCGGGTCCCCGCTGCTCATCGTGGCCGGAGCCGGTTCCGGCAAGACCCGGGTGCTCACCCACCGCATCGCGTACCTCCTCGCCGAGCGCGGCGTGCACCCCGGCGAGATCCTGGCGATCACCTTCACCAACAAGGCCGCCGGGGAGATGAAGGAGCGGGTCGAGCAGCTGGTGGGGCCCCGTGCCTCCGCCATGTGGGTGATGACGTTCCACAGTGCCTGCGTCCGCATCCTGCGCCGTGAGAGCAAGCGCCTCGGCTTCACCTCGTCCTTCTCGATCTACGACGCCGCCGACAGCAAGCGGCTGATGGCGCTGGTCTGCCGCGACCTGGACCTGGATCCGAAGCGGTTCCCGCCCAAGTCGTTCAGCGCCAAGATCTCCAACCTGAAGAACGAGCTGATCGACGAGGAGGACTTCGCCGCCCAGGCCGCCGACGGCTTCGAGAAGACCCTCGCCCAGGCCTACGCGATGTACCAGTCCCGCCTCCGCGAGGCGAACGCGCTGGACTTCGACGACCTGATCATGACGACGGTCAACCTGTTCCGGGCCTTCCCGGACGTGGCCGAGCACTACCGCCGCCGCTTCCGGCACGTCCTGGTCGACGAGTACCAGGACACCAACCACGCCCAGTACGCGCTGGTGCGCGAGCTGGTCGGCGGCGCCTCGGAGATGCGGGACGAGGACGTGCCGCCCGCCCCCGAGGACGTGCCCCCGGCCGAGCTGTGCGTGGTCGGTGACGCCGACCAGTCGATCTACGCCTTCCGCGGGGCGACGATCCGGAACATCCTCGACTTCGAGGAGGACTACCCGGACGCCACGACGATCCTGC
This sequence comes from Streptomyces sp. UH6, assembly GCF_013421635.1. NCBI lineage: Bacteria > Bacillati > Actinomycetota > Actinomycetes > Kitasatosporales > Streptomycetaceae > Streptomyces > Streptomyces sp. UH6. The sequence continues at coordinate 3,800 of NZ_JACADT010000354.1, forward strand.
TGGAGCAGAACTACCGCTCCACCCAGACCATCCTCAGCGCCGCCAACGCCGTCATCGAGCGCAACGAGTCCCGCAGGCCGAAGAACCTGTGGACCAACGCCGGCGCGGGCGCCCGGATCACCGGATACGTCGCCGACAACGAACACGACGAGGCGCAGTTCGTCGCCGACGAGATAGACCGCCTCACCGACGCGGGCGACGCCAAGCCGGGTGATGTCGCGGTCTTCTACCGGACCAACGCGCAGTCCCGTGTCTTCGAAGAGGTCTTCATCCGGGTCGGCCTGCCGTACAAGGTCGTCGGCGGCGTGCGCTTCTACGAGCGCAAGGAGGTCCGGGACGTCCTCTCCTATCTGCGGGTGCTCGCCAACCCGGAGGACGCGGTGCCGCTGCGCCGCATCCTCAACGTGCCCAAGCGCGGGATCGGCGACCGTGCCGAGGCGATGATCGAGGCGCTGGCCCGGCGGGAGCGGATCAGCTTCCCGCAGGCGCTGGTCCGCGTCGACGAGGCGTACGGCATGGCGGCCCGCTCGACCAACGCGGTCAAGCGGTTCAACACGCTGATGGAGGACCTGCGGACGGTCGCGGAGTCCGGCGCCGGTCCGGCCACGGTCCTGGAGGCCGTGCTGGAGCGGACCGGGTATCTCGCCGAGCTCCAGGCGTCCACCGACCCGCAGGACGAGACGCGCATCGAGAACCTCCAGGAGCTCGCCGCGGTGGCCCTGGAGTTCGAGCAGGAGAACGCGGAGGGGGAGAGCGGGTCCTCGCTCGCCGACTTCCTCGAGCGGGTCGCGCTGGTCGCCGACTCCGACCAGATCCCCGACGAGGAGGACGGCAACGGCGTCATCACGCTGATGACGCTGCACACCGCCAAGGGGCTGGAGTTCCCGGTGGTCTTCCTGACCGGCATGGAGGACGGCGTCTTCCCGCACATGCGGGCGCTCGGCCAGGTCAAGGAGCTGGAGGAGGAGCGGCGGCTGGCGTATGTCGGCATCACCCGCGCCCGCGAGCGGCTGTACCTGACGCGGGCGGCGCTGCGCAGCGCGTGGGGGCAGCCGGCGTACAACCCCCAGTCGCGGTTCCTGGAGGAGATCCCGGAGACGTACCTCGACTGGAAGCGCAAGGGCAGCTCCTCGCCGGGCGGTTTCGCGGCGGGTCCCGCGGCGGGTGTGGCGGCGACGCTGTCGTCCACGCGGTCGCGTTCTTCCGCCCAGGGCGGTTCCGGTTTTGCCACCCGTCGGGCGGGGGACCGGCCGGTGGCCGCGCTGTCCGTCGGCGACCGGGTCACCCACGACCAGTTCGGGCTCGGCACGGTGGTCGCCGTGGCGGGCGAGGGGGACAAGGCGCAGGCGACGATCGACTTCGGTGACGGAAGCCCGAAGCGGTTGTTGTTGCGGTACGCGCCGGTGGAGAAGCTCTAGGACGGCGGAGTGGCGGAGGCCCTCCACCAGGACCGCACGGTCGTGGAGGGCTGGGGGCCGGGGCCAAGGGGCCGGGGCCCAGGGGCCGCCGGACGGGTCAGGCGGCCGGACCGGCGAGGCCGGCCAGGCAGGACCAGCCGG
>NZ_JACADT010000355.1:0-5357 GCF_013421635.1 Streptomyces sp. UH6
GCGAGCCGCGCGGGGCGGTCCCTGGGGTCGGGGGGATGGGGTTGTGTGGTCACGCGACGAGGGCCTTCCCGTTCCAGTCCGCTTCGGGTACCGGACGATTTCTCGTCATGTTAACGCGATCCCTTCCGCAGGGGTCGGTTGTCCACAGGCTGCGTCCGACCGCTCCCCTCGTCCTCCGACCGTTGTCCACAGGGGCTCTTCCGGAAGGTCTCGCCCACAGGGGCTTTTCCACAGGTCCGGCGAGGGGCGGCGATCGCAGGCATGATCCTTGCCATGAACGACAGTGCGAACGACCAGGCGGCGCGGCGTGCCCGGCGGCTGGAACTGCTCCGGGAGTCCGTCCGGACGCTCACCCGGCCGGGGTTCCGGTCGACGCTGCGCGAGCGGCTGGACGACCTGGTGCAACACGCGGGCTCGGTCCACGACCTGGACGAGCCCTCGGACATCTACGGCGGCGGCGTGGTGGAGGCCCTGGAGCGCCGGGTGGCCGGCCTGCTGGGCATGGAGGCCGCGGCCTTCTTCCCGTCGGGCACCATGGCGCAGCAGGTCGCGTTGCGCTGCTGGGCCGGTCGGACGGGCAACCGGGCGGTGGCCCTGCATCCGCTGGCGCACCCCGAGATGCACGAGCGCAACGCGTTCGCGGAGGTGTCCGGTCTGCGGACACTGCGGCTGACGGAGGAGCCCCGGCTGCCCACGCCGCAGGAGCTACAGGACCTGGGTGAGCCGTTCGGCGCGCTGATGGTGGAGCTGCCGCTGCGCGACGCCGGGTTCGTGCTGCCCACCTGGGAGGAGCTGACGGCCACCGTGGAAGCGGCCCGTGAACTGGACGCGGTCGTCCACTTCGACGGCGCCCGGCTGTGGGAGTCGACGGTCCACCTCGGGCGTCCGCTGGACGAGATCGCCGGCTTGGCGGACTCCGTGTACGTCTCGTTCTACAAGTCGCTGGACGGCTTCTCGGGCGCCGTGCTGGCCGGTCCGGCCTCACTGGTGGAGGAGGCCCGGGTGTGGCGGCACCGGTACGGCGGGCAGGTGTTCCAGCAGTTCCCGGCCGCGCTGTCGGCGCTGCTCGGGCTGGAGCGGGAGCTGCCCCGGCTGCCGGAGTACGTGGCGCACGCCAAGGTGGTGGCGGCGGCGCTGGCGGAGGGGCTGGCCGCCGGAGGGCTGCCGTGGGCGCGGGTGCATCCGGAGCCGCCTCACACCCACCAGTTCCAGGTCTGGCTGCCGTACGCGCCCGAGGTGCTGGAGCGGACGGCGATACGCCAGGCGGAGGAGACCGGGCGGCTGCTCTTCGTGGCCGACTGGCACGCCCGGGGGCCCGGGATCTCGTACCACGAGACCACGGTGACCTCCCCGGGGACGGAGTGGACCGGCGAGGAGGTGCGGGAGGCGGCCCGGGACTTCGCGGAGCGGCTGATCGCACGCGGCTGACCGGCGCACCGGTCGGCCTCCGGAGGATCCGCCGGCGTCCGTCGGCCCCGGTCGGGCTCCGGCGAAGGCGGTCGGGCTCCGGCGAGGGCAGTCGGCCTCGATCACGGATCCGGTCGGGCTCTGCCAATCCGGCCGGGCCGGGCCGTGCAGTCGGGCCGGGCCGTTCGGTCGCGCCGGTCAGTCAAACCGGATGTGGCGCAGTCCGACCCGGACCCGGCGGTAGCGGTCGGCCAGCGCTCCGCCTCGGTTGGGGCGGAGCGTGAGGCCGGCCAGGACGGCGATCCGGTCGGCGGTCCTGGACACGGTGAAGTCGTCCGTCCACAGGTGTTCGGCGAACTCGGGCTCCTTGAGGCGCTCCAGCGTCCCGTCGAGCCGCTCCACGGCCCAGCTCTCGAACCGCCGTGGTTTCCACCGGCCCACCAGGCGGCCCAGCAGGCGTCCGAGGCCGCGTTCACGCAGTCGCCGCAGCACGGTCTCCCGTCGCGCGAGGAGGGTGAAGTGCCGTACGTCATGTCCGAGTTCGCCGAGCCGTCCGACGGTCTGCGCGAAGTACTGGGGATCGGTCACCGTCATCGGGACGATCACCACGCCCTCGTGGCGGGTGAGGGCGAGGTCGAGCACCTCCACGACACCCTGCCGCCAGGAGACCAGGTCCTGGAAGTCGCCCCGAAGGCCGGGCGGCGTCATCCGGCGCAGGCCGAAACCGAGGTGCTCCGGGTCGCAGATCACGCTGCCGGGCAGCCTTCGGTGTATCTCGTGCGCGGTCTGTGTCTTGCCGCCCCCGAAGGGGCCGTTGATCCACAGGAGCATGGGCAGAATCTAGTGGCCGCGGGCCGTGTGCGGGCCCGGTCGGGACAATCCGCGGTCGCCGGCCCACGGCGGGGAGGGGCGGCGGTGTCAGCCGAGTCCTCCGGCCCGCACCAGGCCCGTCTCGTAGGCGAGGACCACGACCTGGACCCGGTCGCGCAGCCCGAGTTTGGTGAGGATGCGCCCCACATGGGTCTTCACGGTGGCCTCGGACAGGACCAGCCGGGCGGCGATCTCCCCGTTGGACAGCCCCTGGGCGACCAGCACCATGACCTCCCGCTCGCGCGTGGTGAGCCGGGACAGCTCCTCGTCCCGGGTCCGCGAACGCTCGTCGGGGAGACCCGGCAGCATGGGCGCGAACCGGTCCAGGAGTCGGCGGGTGGTGGACGGAGCCACCACGGCGTCCCCGCTGTGCACGGCGCGGATGGCGGCCAGCAGGTCCCCCGGTGGGACGTCCTTGAGCATGAATCCACTGGCCCCGGCCCGCAGCGCGGTGAACGCGTACTCGTCCAGGTCGAAGGTGGTCAGGATCAGGACCTTGGGCGCGCCCGGTTCCGCGCAGACCCGGCGGGTGGCCTCGACGCCGTCCATACGCGGCATCCGGACGTCCATCAGCACCACGTCGGCCCGCGCGCCGGCGAGCAGACGCAGCGCCTCCTCGCCGTCGCCGGCCTCGGCGACCACCTCCATGTCGGGCTGGGCGTCCAGCACCATCCGGAAGCCGGTGCGCAAAAGCGCCTGGTCGTCGACGAGCATCACGCGGATCGGCATCGGTTTCTCGCGTTCCGTGAGGGGGTGGGCGGCAGGAGGCGGGTGGACGAGGGGGCACGGGGCTGGGGGTCCGAGGGCCGGACGTCCGAGGGGCGGGGGTCCGAGGGGCGAGCCGGGGTGGAGGGCGGGGTACCCGGCGGCGAGGTGTCGGCGAGGTGTCAGAGGGTGGATCTGAGCGGCAGCAGGACGCTGATGCGGAAGCCTCCGTCGGGCCGAGGGCCGGCGTCGAGGGTGCCGCCGACCATGCCGACGCGCTCCCTCATACCGATCAGTCCCTGGCCCTGTCCGTCCGCGCCGCCCGCGGCGCACAGTTCCGGCGGGGCGCCCCGGCCGTCGTCCTCGACCAGCAGGCCCAGTCCGTCGTCGAAGTAGACCAGCCGGACCCCGGCTCCCGCCTCCGGCCCGGCGTGCTTGCGGACGTTGGTCAGGGCCTCCTGCACGATGCGGTAGGCGGTGAGCTCCACCCCGCTGGGCAGCGGGCGGGGGCTGCCCTCGACCTTGAAGTCGACGGTCAGGCCCGCGCCCCGGCACTGTTCGACCAGGTCCTCTATCTGCGCCACGTCCGGCTGCGGCACGTACTCGCCGTTCACCGGCTGCTCCCCCGTGCGCAGCACGCCCAGCAGGCGGCGCATCTCCGCGAGGGCCTGCCGGCCGGTGGCCGAGATGGTCTCCAGAGCCTTCTTCGACTGCTCGGGTGCGGTGTCCAGGACATAGGCGGCTCCGTCGGCCTGGACCACCATCACGGACACGTTGTGGGCCACCACGTCGTGCAGTTCCCGGGCTATCCGGGCGCGCTCGGCTGCCACCGCGATCTTGGCCTGGGACTCCCGCTCCCGTTCCAGCCGGGCGGCCCGCTCCTCCAGCTGTGCGAAGTAGGCGCTGCGGGTGCGGCGGGCGTCGCCGAGTACCCAGGCGAAGACCAGCGGCACGGTCTGGAAGACCAGGATCACCACGTTGCCCAGCAGGGACGACTTCTCCTCCGGCCAGCGCAGCTGCACCAGGGGGGCCGCCAGGAGGGCCACCACCAGGGCGGCGCGGGAGGCCCGGACGCTGCCTGCCACGGCGACCGAGTAGATGGTCATGAGCAGCGCGAAGTCGGCCGGGAGGACCGGCACGTCCATCACCAGCTGGAAGGCTCCGGCCGCGGTGGCCAGCAGCATCATCCGCTCCGGCATCTTGGACCGCAGCGTCGTCGCCACGCCGAGGGCGAGGATCAGCGGCAGGACGACCGGCCGTTCCCCAAAGGCGGTATCGGGACGGTGGGTCCCCATCGCCACCGACGGGAGGACGAGCAGAACCGCCCAGAAGCCGTCCACCCAGGTCTGGTGGGAGCGGATGAAGTCGTAGAGGCGCTGCACCTGTACAGGGTAGGGATGCCGGAGGCCTCCGGAAGTCAGCCGGGCGATCGATCCCCGCGGGCCGGTCGTACGCCCCCAGGGGGACCCGGCCCGCCCGGGGGGTGCGAGGCGCCTAGCCTTGCCCCGTGGCGAAGGCGGGGCAGCGATGACAGGACACGGCGACCGGACGGGCGGCAACCGGACGGACGGCAACCGGACGGACGGCGCACGCGGGTGGCGGGAGGCGGCGCGAGCGGCGCTGTACGGCCCCGGCGGCTTCTACCGCCGCCCGGAGGGCCCGGTGGGACACTTCCGCACCTCGGTGCACGCCTCCCCCCTGTTCGCGGGCGCCGTCTCCCGGCTGCTGTGCCGGGTCGACGAGGCACTGGAGCGGCCCCCGGAGCTGACCTTCGTCGACATGGCGGCCGGACGGGGAGAGCTGGCCGCCGATGTCCTCGCCGCGCTCCCGCCGGAGGTGGCCCTGCGGACCCGGGTCTGCGCCGTGGAGGTGGCGGACCGCCCCGCCGGACTGCCGGAGCGGATCGAGTGGCTGGACCAACCCCCACCCGGGGCGCGCGGGCTGCTGTTCGCCAACGAGTGGCTGGACAACGTGCCGGTGGACGTCGCGGAGACCGACGAGGACGGTGTCCCACGCCTGGTCCTGGTCCGCCCGGACGGGACCGAGGTTCCCGGCGGGCCCGTGGACGGCGAGGACGCCGCCTGGCTGGAGCGCTGGTGGCCGCTGCCGCCCGAGGAGGGACTGCGTGCCGAGATCGGCCTGCCGCGCGACCGGGCCTGGGCAGCGGCGGTGGCCTCCCTGGACCGAGGACTCGCGGTGGCCGTCGACTACGCGCACACGGCCGGCGCCCGGCCCCCGTTCGGCACGCTCACCGGTTTCCGTGAAGGCCGCGAGGTACCGCCCGTCCCCGACGGCTGCCGTGATCTGACCGCCCATGTCGCGCTGGACGCCTGTCGCCTGCCCGGGGGCCGCCTGCTCACCCAGCGGGAGGCGCT